>JACSRP010000256.1 GCA_014879665.1 Anaerolineae bacterium
GGCTGGGCATCGGTGGTCACGCCGTGCCAAGATTCGACGAGAATATTTAGATCGGCGTAATAAATATTCTCTCCAAATGGGGGGTCGGTGAAAACATAATCGATGCTGTTGGCAGGGATTCCCAGCTTAGCAGCGGTCCCCGTCGTGACGCATGCTGAACCATTAGTTCTAGTAAACTTCGAAAATACCTTTGCTATGCGATCCCCTCGTGCTCCGATTGCGTACCAAGGCGACACTTCGCAAATCTGGGAGGGTACATAGAACACGCCCGGCAAATACTTATTGACCTGCTTAAATCCTTGCGGTTGGAATCGATTCATCACTGACGTAGTCCATATCGCCTGCTCAACGAAGTAGAGCAATGCCTGGCGCATTCGCGCATCAGGATTGGCCTTCGCCTTCTTCCAAAGAAGTCCAAGCACTTGGGCAGCGCGAGGCAGGAACATGAAGTGCGTCGCGACAGTGTTTGTCGTTCGCATTCGGCCGACCCTGGTCATCTGGCAGTCCGGTAAAACAGTAGTTGGCACCTCGTCTGGCAGTGGAAGACCAACGATCCTCTCCAGAATGGCGAGATCGGAAGCATCGAGGCGATACACTTTTAGCGTTGGAAATGCGCGGCGCGCCTCAATCAAGTTTGCTTCGTTCCCCAGAAAAAAGTTGTCAACAACCACGAGATTGGCGGGGGCATCTTTGATGATCCGGTCAACCAGATGGCTGCCAATAAACCCTGCGCCGCCCGTGACCAGTACGCTTTTTCCAGCTAACGACATGAATACAACTCCCTGAAACCGTCAAGATGATGAGTATAGTATACGCACTTCAGGGCTTCAATGTGCTTAAAGACTGTGGGGGAAGAAGCCGACTTTCTGAAGCCTAGATTAGGGCGCTACACCCGCTTGCCATTTTCATCCACATAGCCGATCAGGCGCGCAGGATTACCTACCACGAGGCCAAAATCTGGCACGTCTTTTGTCACTACAGAGCCAGCGCCGACCATTGCCCAGCGGCCAATGGTGATGCCGCAAACAATAGTCGAATTTGCGCCCAAACTTGCACCTTCCCGCACGATGATAGGCGAAACGGCCCAATCGCTGGCGCCTTTAAGCGAGCCATCAGGATTGACAGCGCGGGGGTTCTTGTCGTTGGTAAAGACGACATGAGGCCCAACGAACACGCCATCTTCAATCGTGACTCCCTCATAAATTGAGACGTAATTTTGTACTTTAACGCGATTGCCGATGTGAACATGCGCGTCAACGTACACGCCGCGCCCGAAGATGCACTCTTCTCCGATCTGGGCGCCGGGGCGAATTTGCACGAGATGCCATACTTTAGTGCCATCCCCGATCACCGCATCGGGGGCTACGTCTGCTGAGGGATGAATGTAGGTGGTCATCCTATGCTCCATTTGATTGCGTTAGAAATGTTTCATAACCTGATCATATACGCGCAAAAGCTCATTGGTTATGGTCGCTAAATCATAATACTTTTCCATGTATGCCCTGCCTTGTTCGCCAAGTTCATGGCGAAGTTGAGCATCACGAACAAGCATTTCGAGCATCTCCGGCAGCGTTTCAGGCGTCGCGTTAATGATGGGCGATTCGGGATAAAGCGCGGCAAGTGATGGCTTCACGTAACAGATCACCGGTTTACCCATCGCCATTGCTTCGAGCGCCACCATGCCCCGATCCCCTAACACAAACTGATCAAGCACAATATCTGCCTCCGCCATCAATTGTAATGCGTCTTTACGCGCCAAACCGTAGAGGAGTTGGAAATCCAGCGGGTGATTGGCCTGAACCCGTTCAACCGCCTTTAATACATACTCTGTGCCTTTTATGCCCCTTGCGGATGGGGAATGAACGACAAGGGGAATCTGCTTGTCACGGTTTGGATATATGGGGGCGTAGTCCGCCATAACCATACGCTGCGGGACGATATGAACTTCGGGGAATAAGTCTTTCTGCACATACTGGAGCATTCCCACCGGGGCGGCGCAGGCAAACCCTGCTTTTGCGAAACGGCGCTGGCGATTCCGGGAAATCACCTCGCTCTCTTTCCCGCGATTTTCGTAATTTGCCTCATATACCGCAGCATAATAAGGGTTATCGGCAAACTCTATTTCGGGGATGCGTATATCTGTACCCTGCCATTCTACGAGGCGGGGGATTCGCAGCAGACGTACCAGCAGAAGATCAAGCCCTAGTGGCAACGCGGGTTTCCCTGAATACCAGTGAATGATATCGGGACGGAAGATTAGCAGGCAGCGGATAAACGCAATAATCCAGCGTATCCGATTCCACAACCGCCGCCAGAAAACGCCAGACAGATCGTAAATTGTCTCCATACCTTCGGCAGTATTGGTGGTTTTGCTTGAAAAGATCAACCCGCGCGCATCCACACCCACCATCCGCAAACATCGAACGGAATGGGTAGGCAGAGAGGCGTAATTAACCGGTGTATGCAGAACTTTCATGAAATGGGGTTGCGACTGGTATTAGAGGCGTGATCTTCAGTAAGCAACCGCTGATAAAGATCAACCAGCTTGCCCATTTCGATATCGGCATTGAGTTCTTTAGCGGCTTCGTGCGCGGATTTCTGGCACACCTCGATCTCTTCGACGTTAATTCCGTTAAGTGTTTTTGCTATTGCTGCTGGTTCAAAGCTATCACAGACCCAGCCAACGTCATATTGACGTGTAAGTTCCGCCATTGCCGGGGATGGCCCGACACAAACGGCAAGGCCTGCTGCAAGGGATTCAAATAATTTATTCGGCAACGACATTAAATAGTTATAGGTAGTAGGTTGGATAATGCAGAGGGCAATGTTGTAACTTGCGAGCGTTTCGAGAACCGCTCCCGGAGCGACTGGTTCAAGGAAGGTGACGCGATCTGGGGTAAGCTGTTGAGCCAAATGCTTCAACTCTGCCAAGTAATCAGGTTCGCTTGGCAGCAACATTAAATCGAAACAAAACCGCGATTCCGTCTGAGCCAATGCCTCGATCAAACTTTCAAGACCCCGATCTCGCAACGCAACCCCATGATGAATAAGCCGGATATGATTTGGATCTGCCGTGCTGTGAGGCGATAAGGGTATTAATTTTGGAGCATTCCTTACAATGATCGGATCGACACCAAATTCCTCTCTATAGCGTTCAGCAATAGGTGGAGAAACTGTGATAAAACCATCAACCTTGGATACATACTTGCGCAGGGTGTATTGAATCAGCGGAGAGAAAAACAGTTGCCAGAAGCGGTTATTTTCTGCCTGAAGCGGCCAGTATTCATGTGCATCAAATACGACTTGTGCGCCGGTTATCGCTGCCGCGCGTAGAGCAATGACCAGCGATGCCCAATCATTGGCATGATAGAGATCAGCTTTTGCGTTATTGGCTATATGCTGTGCGTGCCGGTATTGTGGGCGCCATTTTAGCCAGAGGTCATAGCCTATCCCTGAAACCTTCCCCAACAACAGCAAAAATATCTCAATGATTTTCCAAAGACGCTTATTGCCCCGATTGAGCGTATAGACTTCGACATTTTCTTGTTTTGCTTTGTGGGAACCGAATCCTAACACAGTCAGATCGAAATGCGGGGACAAGTATTCAATCTGGCGCAAGACTCGTGGATCGCGGCTTGTCAGTGAAAATGTGATGATGCAGATCCGCTTTTTCATGCTGTGGCCTTTCATTGAAACGACATCAAATGATTCACCACCCGTTCGCTGGCCGCGCCGTCGCCGTATACATCCGGGTGATTTTCAGGGGCGCTGGCGAGCGCGGCTTCTACCGCGGCGATAATGCGCGCGCGGTCGCTTCCGGCCAGCCGATTCCAGCCTAATTCGATGGTTTCAACCCACTCGGTCTCCTCGCGCAGCGTCACGCAGGGCGTGCCTAAGATATAGGCCTCTTTTTGCAGGCCGCCGCTGTCTGTAAGCACTAGCCGGGCCGACTGAGTTAAGCCAAGCATATCGAGATAGCCCACCGGCGGAACAAGACGTACATTCGGGCTGACCATGAGGTCGGATTGTTCGAGCGCATTTCGCAGGCGGGGATGTGCCGGCAGCACAACTGGCCTATCTGCAAAATGGGCGAAAGCCTCTAAAATCCCTTTCAGTTTTCCCGGATCGTCGGTATTGCCCGCGCGGTGAATAGTGGCGAGAAAATAACCGCCCGCTTGCAGCCCTTCAGCAGCAAGCATCGCCCTGCTGGCGCGCGCGCGGTTTTGCAGCAGCGCATCTACCATCACATCGCCAACCAGATGAACATTGGCGGTGATGCCTTCACGGGCGAGATTGGCGACGGCGGTTTCGGTCGGGCAAAACAGCATCGTGCTGACGTGATCGCTGAGGACGCGGTTGGTTTCTTCGGGCATGTCTCGATTATAACTGCGCAGGCCGGCTTCAACATGCGCGACTTTGATCTTCAGCAGCGCGCCAGTCAGCGCGCCGGCCAGCGTGGAATTGGTATCGCCATAGACCAGCAGCCAATCGGGCTTTTGCGCCTCAAGAATCGGGGTCAGCGCGAGCATCATCTGCCCGACCTGCGCGCTGTTGCCCGGCGTGTTGATGCCTAAATTCACGTCGGGTTTAGGGATATTTAACTCGTCAAAGAATACATCTGACATGCCAGCGTCATAGTGCTGGCCGGTGTGAATGAGAAACTCGTGGTGCTGCTGGCGGATGCAGCGGCTCAAAGGCGCGGCTTTGATGAACTGGGGGCGCGCGCCGATAATGGTGACAATACGCATAGAAAGCTCAGCCTGCCTTATGTTCACGTCTTCACAAACATTCTATGTTCAGATCAAAATACCTCTAGTACAGTTATAACAGCAAGAGCTTTAAGCAGTCTACATCCTATCTTCGGAGATATTTTCTCACATGAGTTTTCCGTTTGCCGAATCAATTCGATCCCGATCAGCGCAGATCGGAGTCGTCGGCTTAGGCTATGTTGGCCTGCCGGTTGCCTGCATGCTGGCGCGCAGCGGCTTTCACGTGACCGGAGTAGATATTAATCAGGAAAAAGTCACAAAGATCGCCGCGGGGCAGTCCCCGATTGGCGGCGAAGAACCCGGCCTCGCAGACCTGATCGCGGAAGTGATCCCCTCCGGAAAACTGAGCGTGACGACGGAGATGGCGCGGCTATCGGCGGCGCAGGTGGTTATCATCTGTGTGGACACGCCGATTGAAGCAGATACGAAGCTGCCGCTGTATCGCGGGCTGCGGGGCGTATTGAAGTCGCTTGGGCCGGTGCTGCATGCTGGCGCGCTGGTGATCGTCGAGTCGACGATTGCGCCCGGCACGATGCAGGCGGTGGTCATCCCTGAACTGGAACAATCGAGCGGCAAGATTGCCGGTGAAACCTTTTTCGTCGGGCACTGCCCGGAACGGGTGACGCCGGGGCTGCTGCTAAAGAACCTGATCACCATGAACCGCAGCGTGGGCGGGCAGACGCCGGAAATTGCCGAAGCGATGCTGGCGCTTTACAGCACTTACGTGACCGGGCAGCTTGATGCCACCGATATTCTGACTGCTGAAATTGTCAAGACGGCGGAAAATGCCTACCGTGATGTGCAGATCGCCTTTGCCAATGAGCTGGCCATGGTGTGCGAGCAGCTTGGCGCCGATGTTTATGCAGTTCGCGATCTAGTGAATAAGTCGCCGGGGCGAGCGATGCTGATGCCGGGCGGCGGCGTAGGCGGCCACTGCATCCCCAAAGACCCTTGGCTGCTGATCGCCAACGTCTCTGCGGGCTATCAGGCGAAGCTGATTCCGGCGGCGCGGGCGATCAACGACTCGATGCCCCGGCATGTTTGCCAGCTGACTGCTGATGCGCTGGCGCGGCATGATAAGCCCCTTCGCGGGGCGCGGGTGGCAGTTCTGGGGTATGCGTTCCGTGAAAATACCGATGATGACCGGGAAACGCCGAGCCAATACCTTGTTGAGGCGTTGGAACAGGGGGGGGCAGTCGTGCAGATTCACGATCCGCATGTGCGCCGTTATACACAGCCATTGATGGATGTGATCGCGGGGGCGGATGCGGTGGTCATGATGGTGGCTCACCATGCCTATCAATCGCTTGATCTTGCGGCGCTGCGGGCGCAAATGGCGACCCCCGTCCTAGTAGATGCGCGCCATATGGTCAATCCACAAAGCGCCCTACAAGCAGGGCTGACCTATGCCGCTGTGGGGCGCGCCAACTCGTAAGCTGATGCGGATTCTGCTGCTGACTCAGTTTTACCCACCGGAATTTGGCGCTGCCTCGATCCGGTTGGGCAGGCTTGCCCAGATGCTGGTTGATGCCGGCCATGATGTGCGCGTTTTGACCAGTATGCCGAATTACCCGACAGGGATTATTCCGGAAGCGTACCGCCGCAAAATCTTCGCGCGGGAGCGGCAGGACGGCGTAGAGGTGGTTCGCGTGTGGGTGTATGCCTCTCCGAAAAAATCCATGCGCAGGCGGCTGCTCAACCAGTGGACATTTATGCTGACCAGCGCCATTCGCGGCACGTTTCTCTCGCGCCCGGATGTTATCCTCGTGGAATCGCACCCTTTATTTGTATGCCTGACCGGGGGATGGCTTTCCAGAATAAAACGCGCGCCCATCGTCCTGAACGTGTCTGACCTGTGGCCGGAGTCGGCGGTGGCCGTCGGCGCGCTGTCACCCGACAGCCGGATGGTGAAAGCAGCGGCGAAAGTTGAGCGTTGGGCATACCGCGATGCCGCACATATCGTCGCGATGACCGAGGGCGTTAAAGAGGGGATTCTTTGCCATCTGGAACGGCCAGAACGGGTGACAAAGATACAAAACGCAGTTGATCTGGAGCGTTTTCAGCCGGGGCTGGCGGAACAAGGGCGAGCGATGCGCCAGCGATTAGGCATTGGAGACGAAATTGTCGTCGGGCATATCGGCAACATGAGCCTCGCCCACGATTTCGATCTGCTGGTGGATGCGGCGGCGGCGCTTCCCCGGATGACGTTCGTCTTTGCGGGGTCGGGATCGCTGCTGGAACACGTTCAAGCGCGGATTCAGGACGAGCAGATCGGCAATATCCTGCTTCCAGGTGTGCTTCCGCATGGTGACATGCCGGCGCTGTGGGCGGCAGTTGATATTTGCGCCATCGCCTTTCGCTCTCATGCTTTATTTGAAGGGGCGCTGCCTTCGAAGATGTTTGAAGCGATGGCGACTGGAACGCCAGTCGTGGCCGCCGCGCAGGGCGAAACGCAGCGATTATTGGAAAATACCGGCGCGGGGGTGGCTGTGCAGTCGGGGGATCGCAGCGCGCTCATTGAGCAGTTACAGCGTCTGGCGAAGGAACCCGATAAACGTAAGGTGATGGCGCTGGCAGGGCGCGAATATGCGTTACAAAATCTATCGGCGTTGCGCGTGCGAGACTCATTTTTGAAGATATTTGATCGGGTCGTTGAAGGCCGCCGCCGGCATTGAGCCGGGCTGTCTATTATCTAATCTGTCCACCTAGGGAGGACATCACACCATTATGATAGCCATTTCAAAACCTCAGTTTGGAGATGAGGAGCTTGCGCTGGTGCGCGAAGTGCTGGAAAGCGGCGTGGTTGCGCAGGGGCCTAAAGTTGCACAGTTTGAGGAAGAATTTGCCGCGCTCTGTAGCACGCAGTATGCCGTCGCCGCATCGTCTGGCACAACGGCACTGCATCTCGCTTTGCTGGCACACGGCATCGGGCCGGGCGACGAAGTGATCACCAGTCCATTCACGTTCATCGCCTCGGCAAACAGCGTGCTGTTTACCGGCGCAATGCCCCGCTTCGTGGATATTCGCCCGGACACATTCAATATTGATCCGGCGCTGATTGAAGCGGCAATCACCCCGCGAACGAAGGCGATCATGCCGGTGCATCTTTACGGCCTGATGGCGGATATGACCCCGATCATGGAGATCGCCGAGCGTCACGGTCTGGCGGTGATAGAAGATGCGGCGCAGGCGCACGGCGCGAGCTATCACGGGCGCAAGGCGGGCAGCTTCGGCACTGGCTGTTTCTCGCTGTACGCAACTAAGAATATGACCAGCGCCGAAGGCGGCATGGTGACGACGAATGACCCGCAGATTGCCGAACAGGTCAAGCTGCTGCGCGCGCACGGCTCCAAGGTGCGCTACTATCACGACATCCTCGGCTATAACTTCCGCTTGACAGATTTACACGCCGCCGTTGGGCTGGCACAACTTCGCAAACTGGAGCATTTCAATACAATTCGCAGCCAGAACGCGGAATTTCTGAACCAACATCTTCAGAATGTGATCACGCCGCAGGTTCCAGCAGGGCAAACCCACGCATGGCATCAATATACGATCCGGCTGACGCATACGGATCGGGACAGCGCGATTGAAAAATTAAAGGCGCAGGGCGTGGGCAGCGCGGTATTTTATCCAGTTCCGGTATACCGGCAGAAGGTCTACCTTGATCGTGGCTATGACCAGTCTTTACCGGTCACCGAAGAAATTACGAAACAGGTATTGAGCCTTCCGATTCACCCGGCGCTTTCTTCTGCAGATCTGGAAACGATTATTGAAGCGGTGGCATCGTTATGAACGAGAAACTACGCGCAGCAGTGATTGGCGTCGGGGTGATGGGGCAGCATCACGTGCGGGCATATCGGGAAATGCCGGATGTTGAGCTGGTTGGCTTTGCGGATGCGGATGAGGCGAACCGAACGGCGATTGAACAGCGGCATCATGTGAGAGGGTACGCAGACTATCATCAACTGCTGGATGAGCAGCGCCCCGATATTGTCACGGTTGCAGTGCCGACGGTATTTCATCGCGAAGTTGCTGAAGAAGCGTTGTCGCGCAGCATCCATGTACTAATCGAAAAGCCGATTGCTGAACTGGAAGCCGATGCTCAGGCGTTGATTGCGCTGGCGAAAGAGCGTCACTGCGTGCTGGCAGTCGGGCATATTGAGCGGCACAACCCGGCGATTAAGCTGCTAAAAACCTTGCTGGATGCGGGGCGACTGGGGCCAGTGTATGAGATGCACGCAGAGCGCATGGGGCCATTTCCCGCCCGCATCCGTGATGTTGGGGTGATTTACGATTTAGCGACACATGACATTGATATTCTCTGCTATCTTGCGGGCAGCAAGGTTGCCCATGTTTATGCTGAAACTCAGCAAAATATCCACAGTACCCGCGAGGATATGCTCAGCGGCTTGATGCGCTTTGAGAACGGCATCACCGGCGTGCTGCAAATCAACTGGCTGACCCCGGCAAAAGTGCGCCGCCTGACTGTAAGAGGGGGCGGCGGCATGGTGGTGGTGGACTATATTACGCAGGACTTGACTTTCTATGAGAATGGTCAGGCGCTGGACAACTTCCAGAGCCTCCAGATCATTCGCGGGATCAGCGAAGGGCGGGTGATCCGTGAGAAGGTTGAGAAGCGTGAACCGCTGAGGGCAGAACTTGATAATTTCGTGCAGGCGGTGCGGGAACAGCGCCCCCCGCTGGTGACGGGCGAGGACAGCTTGCAGGCCTTACGGATTGCAGCGGCGCTGATTCAAGCCGGGCAGGAACACCGGATGATTGAGGTGTGAAATTAGCTGTTTTACTGAGAGATCGTGGCTAGAAACGAAATATTTTGCTTGCGTTGCGTTGCGATGAGATGTAGGTGAAAATTATAATGCCAGCCGGAAATAAGCCCTCCCAGCTGGCATTTCAAATACAACCCTAACCGCTGATGGGTTCGAACCGCGCCTGGAAGAAGCGTAGATATTCCGGCTCGTAGGCCATCTTCAGGCCGCGTGTTTCGCTGCGACGGTCATAGACAGCCTTTACCGACTCGGCTACTACTTCCATGTGTGACTGTGTGTAGACGCGGCGTGGAATAGTTAAGCGCGTCAGTTCCAGTTTCGGATAACGATGATCGCCGGTTTCTGGATCGCGCCCTGCGCTCACAACACCGCGCTCCATCGCGCGGACGCCGCCATCCAGATAGAGTTCGGCAGCTAATGTTTGGCCGGGAAATGCGCTTTGCGGCAGGTGATCATAGAAGGCGCGCGCGTTCAGGAAGATGGCGTGCCCGCCGATTGGCTGCACCATTGGGATGCCCCACTGTTCTAACAGCGTCCCCAGATAGCGCACCTGCCCAATGCGTGAACGTACATGCTGATCCTGCACGCATTCTTCAATGCCGATAGCCAGTGCTTCCATATCGCGTCCAGCCATGCCGCCGTAGGTGTGCAGTCCCTCATACACCACCACCATATTGCGCGCGCGCTCATATACATCTTCATGATTGAGTGCCAGCCAACCACCAATATTCACCAGATTGTCTTTTTTGGCGCTCATCCACGCGCCATCGGTATAGCTGCAAAATTCAAGTAGGATTGCAGCAACCGACTTATCGGCATAACCTTCCTCTCGCTCTTGAATGAAGAATGCGTTTTCAACCATACGCGTCGCATCCAGATAAATGCGAATACCATGCTGGTCACAAAGAGCGCGTAGTTCGCGCACGTTAGCCATACTCACTGGCTGACCGCCCGCCATATTGACGGTGCCGGCAAGGCTGATATAGGCGATATTATTTGCGCTTTCACGGTCAATGAGCGCTCGTACCTTGTCGAGATCAACGTTACCTTTGAACGGATGCAGACTGCTAGGATCATGTGCCTCATCAATAATCACATCCGCGAAGATGCCACCAGCTAGTTCCTGATGCAGGCGGGTGGTGGTGAAATACATATTGCCGGGCACATACTGGCCGCGCCGGATCACCGCCTGGCTGATCAGATTTTCTGCCCCGCGCCCCTGATGTGTGGGCACTACATAGCGATAGCCGTAATAGTGTTGAATTGTGGATTCCAGCCGGTAGAAATTGCGACTGCCAGCATAGGCCTCGTCGCCTAACATCATGCCAGCCCACTGGCGGTCGCTCATCGCACTGGTTCCGCTGTCAGTCAGCAGGTCAATATATACATCCTCAGACTTAAGCAGGAAGGTGTTATAGCCGGCTTCTCCCAGTGCAGCGCCGCGCTGTTCCGCTGTGGTCATGAACATCGGCTCCACCATTTTGATCTTCCATGGCTCGGCCCACGAGCGGCGGCCAAGCTGCTGGCCTGTAGTCATCATTTGATTCGTCATAGTCAAAAATCCTCTTTTCAATACGATAATAAATTAATCCAGTGGCAGCGCAGTGATCTGCTTCACTTCGCTCAGGACGACGCTTGTTTGCAGATGTGCCACACCCGGCAGCGTCGAAAGTTGGTCTACCAACAGTGTCTCTAGCGCCTTGCGATTCGTCACTACCACACGCAGCAAAAAATCAAATTCACCGGTCATGTGGTGGCAGTCCAGCACTTCCGGGATGGCTTGTATCGCCTGCTCAAAGGCGACGATGTGATCGCGATGGTGGCGCTGCACTGAAACCTGAACAAAGCAGGTTAGATCAAGGCCAAGCAGCTCCCGATCAAGTAGGGCGACATAGCGCCGAATATAGCCGCGTTCTTCCAGCCGCCGCACGCGATGATGCACCGCTGGTTGGCTCAGGTTTAGCTGGCGGCCCAAGTCCGCCTTACTAATACTGGAGTCATTTTGTAAATGACGCAGCAGCTCAAGATCGAGTTCATCTAAGCCAGTGAATACATCTTTCATTTTCACGCTCACAGTGTAAAGGAATCAAAACGTATAGGCCGAAAAACGAATGATTTCAATATTTACAAGCCATTCTAATTATAAAAATTCATCACGCGATGATGATACGGCGCAAAAATGTAGGACTGGCGTCGTAGGGTGTCTCAGTGCTGCTTTTTAATTATCTTGTGTGATCAGTCGTCTGATTATATCGGTGGCGGGGAAGGCAGCAGCAGCGGATTCAGAAAAACAAAAAACCAGCATCTCTGCTGGCTCTTATTCGACTAAACTGTCGTTAGGTGGACCTGAGGGGATTCGAACCCCTGACCTCTACAGTGCGATTGTAGCGCTCTCCCAGCTGAGCTAC
>JACSRP010000010.1 GCA_014879665.1 Anaerolineae bacterium
TCACCTATGTTTTCGAGGGAGTCCCATCGTTATGCGTCTAAGAATACACGTGCTCTACCTGACCACTGCGCTCTTATTGGCAGCATGTGCGCCGGAAAATTTGGATATTACCCCAAGCCCGACGCCAACATTCACTCCTGAGCCAACAAACACGCGCGCCCCTACTAATACGGCAGTGCCCACAGAGACGCCAGATCCGAATGCTACCCTGGAGCCGACAGCTTCTGCTGAAACTGAATCTACAACTGAGGCCGAAACGACATCTGAGCCGGAAACATCCATTGATATCAGCACAACACTTGGATTTGTGGACGCAGTAATCGCGGCGATTCCGAATCCTGTCAACGCCGGGACTATTCAATGGCAGCGTACCAATGACACGATCACAGGCCAGCGCGTTGTTTATATGCCCAATATTCAAAACGGTGATGCTGGCAGGGTTTATTTCTCTGAGCGCGGCGGCGGCGCAGGAGATGTAACGATAGCAATGTTTGATAGTGAGGAAGCGGCCAGCGCCTATTTCGAACAGCGTGCCGGAGATCGGCGGCTTGAAAACGGCGATGAAGAAGAGGGTTTCCCCACACCAAATGTATTTGGCGGCGGCACATATGGTTCAATGGGCTTAATTCAGGATGGATCGCTGGTGCTGGTCGTTTCTATTCCCCGATTCTCAAGCACAGTATCTGGCAACCCAACCAAACCGCTGGCGCGAGAGTTTCTGGAGATTGTTGAGCAGATCAGCAGTTAAACAGCTTGCATGAATAGGGCGAGTGTTTCGCCCTATTCTATCCCACTATTGAGGCACACTAATCGCACATTGTGTTTAACTAACATAGCGCCGGGCAGCAGCGCGATTCGCCAACCAGACGATCATCACTACCCCTAGTGCTAGCAACCCCACAATCCCGAATGAAGACTGAATACCTATTTGATCAGCAGTTGATCCTAGAATTTGAGGTGTTACGAGAATTGCTAAGCCTGCCGCCAGCGATATGCGCGCGCTGGCCGTGTTTGCCCTCTTTGGCACAAGATTTGTGATGATGGAGAGCGTCATAGGAAATAAGTTAGCAATGCCCAACCCCATCAAAAACAAGCCGGGAAGCGCAGTTATTGGCGAGCGCGAAAACCAGAATATCGGAAATCCGATCAGCAAAATAAACGATGCTGTCAACAACAGTTTTGAAGGCGCTATCGCCCGGCTTAGGCGACTACCAATCCACCTTCCAAGTACTGCGGCCGCAAAAAATAGCGTCATTGCCGCGGCGGCATCCACCCGCGACAGACCAACGGCATTTTCCAGAAAATCAGCACCCCAGAAAACCGTGCTCCACTCTGCCGAAACACCGAGTAACACCACTGCCCAGTAAAACCAGAAAAGTACTGGTAGTTTTCCCTTCGACGGGTTTTCCGGTGTCTCATTTTGTGGGGCTTGCGGGATAGGCAGTCGAAATTGAGACGCCAGCGCCGCGAACCATGCCAATATCCCCATGATGATCGCAAGCCGCCAGCTTAACCCGAAATGCTCGGATTGGCTGATCATCAGCGGCGCTAGCATGGCTGCGGCACTCGCCCCTACATTCGATTCAGTGAGGGCAATCGCCCTCCCCGGCCCATGATGATCCGCGAGAGTCGCCTGAATCATCACCAGCAGATATGAGCCAACCGCGCCCATCATAAATGAGCCGAAAATGGTGAGGGCAGCGGTGTGTCCGGCGGTCAGTATCAAAGCGCCAACAGCCATTCCAGCACCACCGCCCCAAAAAAGAGCGGCGCGTCCAAAATGTTTGACAGCGCGGTCTGCGCTAGAACCAGCAATCACCATTCCTAACGCAAAGGCGCTGAAATGTAGGCCGCGCAAGGTATAGGACAGATCAAGTTCTGCCGCCAGAAATGGCATCAATGGGCCAAGCGCCGCCTGTAAATAGGCGTAATACGCCAGCATAAAATAGGCAAGCCACGTAAA
>JACSRP010000108.1 GCA_014879665.1 Anaerolineae bacterium
TGCGCTGATTATGGAAAGCACCTATGGAGATCGCCTTCACCCGCCATTTGAAGATGAAACGAAGGCGCTCGAAAGAATCGTGGCTGAAACCTTCAAGGCGGGCGGCAAGGTGCTGATTCCCGCATTCGCCGTTGGGCGCACCCAGCAAATTGTGCTGACGCTGCATCAGCTGGCGCGTAAAGGCGACCTGCCGGATCTTCCCGTTTATGTAGATAGCCCGCTGGCGATTGATGTGACCAACATCTACCGTATGCACCCCGAATGTTTCGACGATGAAATCATGACCTTCATTAACTCGGAGGGTAGCAGGCTCGATCCCTTCGGCTTCCAGCGTTTGCACTATACCCGCAAGGTTGAAGAGAGCAAGCAGCTTAATTTCTTGCAGGGTTCGGCCATCATTATCGCCGCCAGCGGTATGGCCGAAGCCGGGCGCATTCTCCATCATCTGAAGAACAATATTCAAGATCCGCGCACCACGGTATTGATCGTCGGTTGGCAGGCCGAACATACGCTAGGGCGGCGTCTGGTAGAGCGCGCGCCGCAAGTGCGAATTTTTGGCGAACCTTACGAGAACCGCGCGCGCTGCGAAGTTCTGAATGGCTTTAGCGGCCACGCTGACCGCGATGGCCTGATCGCCTGGGTAGACGCCATGCAGAAGCGGCCTAAGAACATCTATCTTGTGCATGGTGAAATCGAACCGGCCACCGCCTTAGCCGAAAATTTACAAGGACGTTTTGACTTGAAGGCCAGTGTTCCCGACTGGAAACAGGTCGTCACGCTGTAAAGTTACTTAACACGAGGTCAATATGCCGGGACCAAGCCCTTTTGCCGATGATTGGCGTGAATGTTTAATCGTGCATTATCAATACACCGTGCATCAACAGGATATTGCGACTGAGCGCACGCTAAGTGAGATTATGCGCGGGGTTGGCTTTAGCGATGAGCAGCTTGCTGAACTAAAAGTGCTGGCGACCATTCGCGCCGAAGAAATGCCGCCAGATTTTGTGCCAGATGTAGAGCTGCTGGTGGCCATGGCGCAAACTGAACCTGTTTCACCGCCGGAGCATTTTCAGATCGTGGTGCCTGAACTGCCCGAAGGCATTGAACCCCCTGAAGAAGTCGTTTTGCTGGATGAACTGATTCAGGAAGAAGCAGTGATCGAACCTGAACTGCTAGAACATGATGAGGCCGAACCTGAGCCAGAGCTTGAACCGGAACTGCCGCAGCAAGACGGCCCGGCGCAGCTTTCGATGTTTTGAGGTTTCTCGCTGAATATGGCGGTTATCGGCGTTCCGGCGCGTGGCCTTCAGCAATCAAAGCGGATATTTTCCCCTTGAACGATCTCGACTATATGCGCCTGACGCTTCTGGAAGCCGAAAAGGCGCTGGCCTCGCAGGATGTGCCGATTGGGGCGCTGGCCGTCTATGAAGGCCAGATTATCGGCGCGGGTTATAACCGCCGAGAAGCCGATCACGATCCGACCGCGCACGCCGAGATGATCGCCATCCGGGACGCCGCCGCGCATTTAGGCTCATGGAGATTAGACGGTGTGACGCTGTACTGCACATTGGAACCGTGTGCCATGTGCGCCGGGGCGATGGTGCTGGCACGCCTGCCGCGTCTGGTCTATGCTGCGCCGGATCTCAAGGCTGGGGCAGGCGGCAGTATCATGGATTTACTGCGGCATCCTCTCTTAAACCACCGCGTAGATGTGCAGGGTGGTCTGCTGGCAGAAGAAGCCAATGAACAAATTCGCGCCTTCTTTCAATCTATGCGCAGCTAGAAAAGCGCGCGCCTGTAAGTTCGGGATTTACCCGAAATTTAGCCCATGTATAATGTGACGACATGGAGAGGTGCCGGAGCGGTTGAACGGGCTCGTCTCGAAAATGAGAATGGTCGCAAGGCCATCGAGGGTTCGAATCCCTCCCTCTC
>JACSRP010000210.1 GCA_014879665.1 Anaerolineae bacterium
CAAACGCTGGCAGAATTTCAGAACTATGACACACCCGATGATGGGCGAAAATTCACGGACATCTACAACGTCCAGCACTTGACTTCAAATACACTGGATGATGTGAGTAATGTCGTCATCACGACCATACAACGCCTCTATTCAATGCTGCGTGGTGAAGCCGAGTTCGATCCCATACAAGAGGAAAGTGGTTTATTCGCTGACGACCCACCTGCGAATGCCCGTCCGAAAGAGGTCAGCTATAACCCACGCATTCCCCTTGAGTATTTCGACATCATCATCACTGATGAGGCACACCGCTCAATCTACAATCTGTGGCGGCAGGTTTTGGAATATTTTGATGCCTTCATTATCGGCATGACGGCGACACCGGGAAAGCAGACTTTCGGCTTCTTCAAAGAAAATCTTGTTATGGAGTACACCCGTGAACAGGCAGTCATTGATGGTGTGAACGTTCCGGGTGAAGTCTACGCTATTCGCACCCAGATCACTCAGCAGGGCAGTCGCGTTGAGTCTGGTTACTTCATCCCAAAACGTGACCGCAAAACCCGCACAATGCGTATGGAGCTGCTCGATCAGGATTTCGCCTACAGCGGCTCACAGTTGGATTTGCAGGTCGTTTCGGAAAGTCAGTTACGTACCATTATTCGTACGTTTCGAGATCGCTTATTTAGCGAGATTTTCCCCGAACGCGATGGACAACATGTGCCGAAAACCCTCATCTTCGCCAAAGATGACAGCCATGCCGAAGATATCGTGCGCGTAGTGCGCGAAGAATTCAATCAGGGGAATGCGTTCTGCCAGAAGATCACCTATAAGGTGGATGGCAAGCCTGAAGACTTGATCAGTGCGTTTCGCAACAGCTACTTTCCACGTATTGCTGTCACAGTTGATATGATTGCAACTGGCACAGACGTCAAATCAATTGAAATCTTGATGTTCATGCGTCTTGTCAAATCTGCCGGATTATACGAACAGATGCAGGGACGTGGTGTGCGCGTCATCACATCCACCGACTTGACGAATGTCACGCCTGATGGCACCAAAGACCGTTTTGTTATTGTAGATGCGGTTGGCGTGGTTGAGCTTGAAAAAGCGGAAACCGTGACGATGGAGCGGCTGCCGACTGCAGCGTTTGGCAAGCTGCTTGACGATATTGCAGTGGGTGACACCAGCGACGATGTGCTTATCACGTTGGCGGGTCGTTTATCTCGGTTGAGCCGCAAGTTAACTGATCTTGATCGTCAAGCAATTGCTTCAGCCAGCAATGGGCGCAGCGTCACCGAGATAGCGCACATGCTCAACACGGCGACCAACCCCGATGAACATCGGGCGCGTGCAGTACAAATGACGGGAAACAACGATCCATCGGTTGATGAGATTGCCGATGCTGAAGAGGCAATGAAAACGGAGGTCATGCGTCTGCTTGCGCCTACACTTCGCAACCTCTTGAAAGAAATACACGGGCGCGACGAAATCCTGATCGACGATGTAAGCCGCGACCGGGTGTTGTTTGCCGGATACGATAGCACAGATACCGCCCTCGCTGCGGTCAAGTCGTTTCGTGAGTTTATCGAGCAGCACCGTGATGAGATCACTGCGTTGCGTATCCTTTACAGCATTCCGTACAAGAATCAGAAACTCGAGTGGGCGCATATTGCTGAGCTTGCTGAACGCTTGAAGCAGCCCCCCTTAAGCCTGACTCCCGAACGACTCTGGGCAGCCTATGCCAAAGTCGAACCGGAGCGTGTGCGGATGGGGCAGACAAAACGCTTATTGACCGACCTTGTATCGTTGGTGCGTCATGCCTTGCAGCCCGATAGCGAGCTGATCCCTTATCCCGATCAGGTTCAAGCACGCTACGCAGCTTGGTTGGACGAACAGCGGAAAGCCGGGAAATTGTTCAACAATGCGCAACGGGGATGGTTAGATGCCATTGCAGAGCAGATTGCGGTAAACTTGGCACTCACACCCCGTGATTTTAATGACATTTTCCATGATCAGGGCGGTTGGACGGCGGCAGTATCGGCGTTCGGTGATGCCACTGCCCTGCGCTTGGTCTTGGATGAGCTGAACACCCTACTTGCAGCATAAATCGCACAAACGTTTTGTTTTAAGCCGAAGAATGGTATACTTGTTCTATCGATATTCAGTGTCTTGACGACACAGAAAGGTTTACTTCGATGGGCAAGAATGACCGCACTGTTTATCAGCGTCAGGACGGCAAGTGGGTGCATAAGCACAACACGTCTGGAGTTGTGTCGGGACCTTACGACACACAAGAAGCAGCTTGGAACGCAGCCCGTGCACAGATTCAGCGTGATGGCGGCGGCGAATTGACGATTATGGGTAGAGACGGCAAAATTGTGAACAAAGACACGATTGCGCCAGCGAGAGACCCATATCCGCCCAAAGGATAACGACGAGACAGTAGGTGTGTCCTTCGCACAGACAGACGGGGAGAACGGGTTTGCGGGGTCGCAACCCGTTTTTAATTGGTGAAAATGAAGTGGAGCTATGGTGAAATACGACAGTAAAAACCTCGTCCCGCAAGGTTGGCTATCGACGACAATTGATGAGGTTGCCAACGTATCAAGGCACAAATGTAACCCACAGGATTATCCTGAATTGCCGTTTATAGGTTTGGAGCATGTCGAACCACGAACTACCCGCATTGCAGGTTTCGTACCTGCAAGCGAAATGCGCAGCACTGCCAATTATTTCGAGGCAGGGGATGTGCTTTATAGTCGTTTGCGACCCTATTTAAACAAAGTCGTGTGTCCTGACTTCAATGGATTATGTTCGTCTGAATTCATCGTTTTCAAGAAAAGTGAGGATGTATCCAGTAAATACCTTATGTACTTTTTATTCTCAAGCGATTTCGTCAGCTTTGCGTCTCACTTAAATACAGGAGACCGTCCACGTGTAGATTTTGAACAATTTAAAACCTACAGTTTTCCTCTGCCCCCATTATCCGAACAGCACCGCATCGTTGAAGTCATCGAAGCGGAGTTCACACGCTTGGATGCAGGTGTAGCGGCACTCAAGCGATTGCGCGCCAACCTCAAGCGTTACAAAGCAGCCGTCCTCAAAGCCGCTGCCGAGGGCAAACTTGTCCCGCAAGACCCAAATGACGAACCTGCTGCGACTTTGCTCAAACGGATTTTGCGTGAACGACGGTTGAAGTGGGAAGCCGATCAGCGTGCGAAGGGGCGTGATCCTCAGAAGCTGAAATACGAAGAGCCTAAAGCACCAAATACGGAAGCTTTGCCGGAATTGCCAGAGGGATGGGTATGGGCCACAATTCAACAGGTAGGAGATGTCCAGTTAGGAAGACAACGAGCGCCGCAGCATCATTCGGGCGAATTCATGCGTCCTTATCTGCGTGTTGCCAACGTATTTGAAGATCGAATTGATGTTTCTGACGTCCTAGAAATGAACTTCACACCTTCGGAATACGAAACATATCGTCTATTTGATGGCGACATCCTGTTAAACGAAGGGCAAAGTTTAGAGCTGGTTGGTCGACCTGCAATTTACAGGGATGAAGTGCCGGGGGCGTGCTTTCAAAATACGTTAGTTCGATTTCGGGTAGCCGACGGACTCATGCCTGAATATGCTCTTTCAATCTTCCGGGCATATCTTCATAATGGTCGATTTCAGAGAATTGCTCGATGGACGACCAATATCGCTCACTTGGGCGCACAGCGTTTTGCTGTTCTCGAATTTCCACTACCGTCGTTGAATGAGCAACGAAAAATCGTGGATAAGGTTGAAGAGCTTCTCTCAGTGATGCGGTTTACGGAGAAATTACTTGTCTTCAATATCAAGCGCGCTGAACGTCTTCGCCAAGCCATCCTCCGTGATGCCTATGCCGGACGCTTGGTAGCACAAGACCCGAATGATGAGCCAGCAGCAGAATTGCTTAAACGCATTCAAAAAGCACGCAGGCAGCGCACTGATAAGCGAACATCCTAAGCCTTTCGCAATTACATGAATATTTCTGTTAGACTATCTGTTAGAGCGATTATCAGCATCGGATTGCTGAATGGGTAAATCATGACCCTTGATACAACAGCCGGTCCCTCGTTTCTCGGCTATCTCTATCAAATTGAATATGCGCTCTATCTGCTGTTGAAAGCTGATCGTGATGAAGCTGAAATTGCCGTCGAATATATGGACGATGTGCAGTTCAGCGATTCTGGTACAGCAGTCGAGATGTTTCAGCTTAAGCACAGTATTCGCGCACAGGCAACGCTGACTGATGCCAGCCCTGCTTTGTGGAAGACGCTGCGTACTTGGAGCGCCCATCTGCAAGCAGGCAATTTGCCAATTGGCAGCGTTTTAACACTCGTCACAACAGCAATTGCGTCTCCAAATACTATCGCTCAAGCGTTGAAACCAACAGCAGGGCGTGACAACAAAGGCATCAGCGAACAGCTACTAGAAATTGCAGCTAACTCGAACAATACCAGTTTGCAACCCGCTTTTGATGTTTACAAAGGTCTATCATCTCAGCAACGCGAAACGCTGGTTGGCTGTATCCGTCTGATTGATGGGGAACCCAACGTTGAACAAATCACAGACAGAATTAAGCCGTTGCTTCAAGTGCGCTACCAGCATAAGAACGCTTTTTACGACCGCTTACATGGCTGGTGGTTTGAGCGAGTCAAACGGCATGTCGTTGACCATAGTTCTCGCACCATTACCAAACGTGAACTGAATGATCAAATCGCGGATTTAAACGATCAGTTCCGAAGCGACTCGCTGCCGATTGATTTCAGCAATTCAAGACCATCCGAAGAACCAGATGCGGTGAACGATCAGCGTATTTTCGTTCATCAGCTTCGGCAAATCATGTTGAACAATCGCGAAATAGAATTTGCCATTGTGGATTACTACCGCGCTTTCGAGCAGCGGTCTCGGTGGGAACGCGAACAATTACTCCATTTGAATGAGTTGACGCAGTACGAGCAGCGACTGATGGAGGAATGGGAGCGCGTCTCGGAGCGCGTCAAGCGCCAAAAGCCCTATCTTCTGACTGATGGCACCGGATTGCAATCACTTGGCAGAGAAGTTTTCGACCTATGCCAAGACCTTGATCTTCGCATTCGCGACGCAGTTACCGAACCATACGTCCGGCGCGGCAGCTTCCATATGCTGGCGAACGAAGATGTCCCACGAGTCTTCTGGCATCCTCAATTTATTGCACGGCTTCAGGAACTGTTGCCGAACCCAGAAGCACTTTCCGTCGATCAGCCGCCTGAGATCGCCAATCTATTTAATGCTGCATTTACGACACGGATTCTACGTACAACCATCAAAAGTTATGAAGAGGAAGCGCAGCGCGGGATGCCATTTTCGTTAACTTTTTTGGTGTTACCAATTGTGTTGTATAAGCCTGTCCGTGACTTATTGCCACGCGACACGAGGACCAAGATGCACGTTTGGATACGAGAGCATCAAGAGGCGAAAATACAATTCCCTTCGAGAACTCGCAGCCTTGTCCCAATCACACGCGAAAGTTTAATGTTTGGAATGCACCATGCCGTCATCCAGCTTGGTGACGATGCCGATCTTGTCGCTACCAAAAAGCCATTTCGTAAACGCAATGAGACCGTGTTTGAAACTGAAGAAGTTAAACATATCGAGAACCGCGCACAATTTCTTGGTAAATGGTTTGCTAAAGCCGGTTCTGTCTCATCTATCTACATGATGTGGAGCATTCGTCCATGATGCAGGTTAAAGCAATTTTGCTCTACAATTTCACAGGCGAAATCCGTCGTATCGATTTCCGGCTCAATGCGGTCAATATCATCACTGGGAAATCTAAGACCGGGAAATCGAGCATCGTTGACATCATTAGCTACTGCATGGGGCGTTCCAGTTTTCATGTGGCCGCGGGCGTCATCCAAGATACGGTGGCATGGTATGCTGTGCTTTACCAACTTGATGAAGTCGAAGTACTGGTTGCTAAACCGCGCCCCGATTTAGGTCAGGCAAGCAGTAATCAGGTTTACTTTGACATTGCACATCATGTAACTATTCCCAATCTCAGTGAGTTAGCGCCAAATTCCAATGACAAAGCGCTTGTGGATGAGCTATCCCGACGCATTGGCATTTCACCTAACATGCATATGCCGGCTGAGGGACAATCCAGTGAACCGCTTACCGCTACGCTGCGCCATACAGAGTATTATGTTTTTCAGCCACAAAGTGTCATCGCCAGCCGTGATGTGTTGTTTTATCGTCAGTCCGAACCGCAAATAGCGCAGCATATCAAGGTCACCATGAACTACTTCTTAGGGGTCGTTCAGGAAGATCGATTGCGCCTGATGCAGGAACTCACGGAAAAGAGGCGCGAATTGCGTTTAGCACAGCGCAAGTTGGAGGAAACGACAAATCTTGTCGTAGAACGTGCAAATCGTGGCATCAGCATTGTCACTGAAGCTCAACAGGTGGGTTTATTGCCATCCGATGCCCAACCTCAAACGTTCGATGAAGCGCTGTTATTACTTCAAAGCCTGCGTGGTTGGCAACCTACCCTCGTTACCTATACCAATGAAGATCAGGTCGATTTATTGCAGAGCGACTTGCGAACCCTCCGCGCTACTTTCAACGAAACGCGCGAAAGGGTACAAGCGGCAGAACTGTATGCGCGCTCGGCAGATGGTTATTCATCAGAAGCAACGGAGCAAGCAAGCCGTCTTGAGTCGATAGAGTTGTTCGACAATGGCGATTCAATGGACTCTTGTCCTCTGTGCGGTTCACATCTGGTAGAAGCGCCAGTTTCCGCTCAAGCGATTTTCCGCTCACTCCAACACCTACGAGCTGAATTGGATTTCGTTGTCCGAGAAAAGCCCGAGTTGGATACCTTTATCACAGGCTTGCGGACAACACTAGACGATTTGCGCCGACAAATTGACCAAAAGCAACTTGACATTCAAGCCCTTATCAGTGAACAGCAAGCAGCGGCTGAGCTGCGTGATACGAATGCCCGAACAGCCAGAGTCATTGGGCGAGTGAGCCTCTATTTAGATATTACGCCATCTCTGAGCGACGAAAGCCTCGATTTAGGACGCCAAGTCGAAAGATTACAGCGCGAAGTGGATGATCTTGAAGAGCAGCTTGACAGTGAAAATATCCGCATTCGCCGCGATTCCGTCCTGAACATCATTGGCAATAAAATGACGGAATTATCGCGAGAATTGGATGTTGAGCCGGGACTTTATCGGCTTGACTGGAACAAGCTCACTGTGGTGGTGGATCGTGGACTTAAGCCTATCGTCATGAATGTCGATATGGGAAGCGCCGCCAATCATCTTGGATCACACTTGATTGCGCTGCTTGCACTTCAGTGGTATTTCATAACGAATAATCGCCCTGTACCAAGTTTCTTGATTCTCGATCAGCCGACCCAAGTTTATTTCCCACCAGATGTGGATGAAAATGTTGTTGGGTTCGACGAACGAGTAAAGGACGAAGACCGCGAGGCTGTCAGCAAGATTTTCGATCTTCTCTTTCAGTTTTCGCGCGACACCGGAATTCAAATTATTTTGCTGGATCACGCAAATCTAAATACACCTGAGTTTCAGGAAGCAATCGTTGATACCGTTTGGCGGGGGGAGAATGCGCTTATTCCGGCGCATTGGATAAACGCAGCAGGGGATCAGAATGCTCAATAGCTCGTCTCAGCTAGTGCAAAAGCTCTGGAATTACTGTAATGTCTTGCTTGATGACGGGGTAAGCTATGGCGACTATGTTGAACAGCTGACCTATCTACTCTTTCTCAAAATGGATGAGGAACGGCACCTTCTTGCAGAACAGCAGGGCGAAATTTATCAGGATCCGATCCCGCCAGAATATCGCTGGGGAAGTCTGGTTGTGCTTGATGGCACCGAACTAGAAGACCATTATCGCGATCTTCTCCGTGCGCTTGGTCAGGGAGTAGGACTGATCCCGATTATTTTCCGCAAGGCACAAAACCGTATTCAAGACCCGGCGAAGCTCAAACGCTTGGTCAAGCTCATCGACGACGAAACGTGGACGGGCATGAATATCGATGTAAAGGGCGAGATATATGAGGGACTCCTAGAGAAAAACGCTCAAGACACCAAATCGGGTGCAGGGCAGTATTTTACACCGCGTCCGCTCATTCAAGCCATTGTCGAGGTAATGCGCCCTCAGCTTGGTGACCGCATTCATGATCCGGCGTGTGGGACAGGCGGCTTTCTGTTGGCGGCATACGATTACATTGAAGATGTTTACAAGGGCAGGCTTGATCGCGATCAGCGACGTCGCTTGCGCCATGAAATGCTATCTGGCGTTGAAATTGTCGACGCGACGGCACGTTTATGTGTAATGAATCTCTATTTACATAACATCGCATCTGACGGGGAGATCAGCCCAATCGTGGTCGGCGATAGTCTGAAAACTGATCCTGGTCGGCGCTACAATATGGTGTTGACCAATCCGCCTTTTGGCAAAAAGAGTAGTTTCACTGTTGTTGGTGAAGACGGCGCTGCAGACAAGAATGCCCAAGTCTATGAGCGTAGCGATTTTTGGACAACCACCAGCAACAAGCAGTTGAACTTCGTTCAGCACATTCGAACTATTCTTGACACACATGGTCGTGCTGCGGTTGTTCTGCCTGACAATGTGCTGTTTGAAGGAGGGGCGGGCGAAACTATCCGCCGTAAACTGCTGGAAACCTGTGACGTACATACGCTAATACGTTTGCCAACCGGGATTTTTTACGCCCAGGGCGTCAAGGCGAATGTTCTTTTTTTCGATAAACGTCCAGGCAGTGCCCAAGCGCAAACACATGCACTCTGGGTTTACGATTTTCGCACAAACATCCGATTTACATTGAAACAGAACCCACTGAAGCGCGAAGATTTAGCGGACTTTATCCGTTGTTATCACTCAGACAATCGACATCTGCGAACCCCTACGTGGTCACCCGAAACACCTGATGGACGCTGGCGTATGTTTACTTACGAGGAATTATTGGCACGAGATAAAGTCAGCCTCGACATCTTTTGGTTGAAAGATGAGAGTCTGGAAGATAACGCCAACCTGCCAGCGCCTGAAGTCATCGCAGCGGAGATTATGGAAGACCTACGTGCTGCACTGGAACAATTTGCAGCTATCGCTTCCGATTTGGGGATCGAAGATTAGCGTGAGGCTGAATTTCCCAGCTTCGTAATTGCAGTACAACGACGACTTGCTCGCACTTTAACCATGTGTGGATGGGTAAGATGTCGTTGGCGCTGCCTTGCAGCAGCGCCGCATCGCTGCGCGATGCCGACCAACCCCGCCGCAATGCAACCGTCGTAGACGGAGGCATTGGAGGCTGCCGATGGTGTGTTCAGCGAAGCTGAATCATCGGCGGGGTTGGGCGCAAGCTAAAAGCTTGCCACCTCATGCGTCGGTGGGGGCTATGTGTCGCGCCTACGCGCGCCACCCCGCCGTCCCCTTCGGGTTCTGGCGGGTGTGTGAGTGCGACACGTCGCACTCACCGGATGCACCCCTTCGGCGCGCATCCGAAAAACCGAAATACGAAACGCATTCAAGATATTTGCTGCATTGCAGAGAGCTTGCGAAGTCCTCCTGAAATTTTGCTGCGCTGCCCCGTAAGTTTACTAACCCCAAACTGAAATTTTCCAGAGGTTCGCTCCATTCATTTTGCGACAATCACAGGGGAGCAAAATGCAGAGGGCAGTCGATGGCAGCGAAAACAGTCAAACGCAGTATCAGTATGACCCCGGAAATGCGTGACCTGCTGGCTCAGATCGTCGCCAAGCGCGACCGCGATGTGACTGAAGCGAGCTTGATCCGTGAAGCGATTCGACAGTTTCTTGACGAGCAGTCCGATCTGGTCGGCAGCCGCCGTCATTTTCAAAAGTCCCTGCAACTGCGGATCGACCGACTTGAAAGCACCCTCACCTTCCAGATGAATGTCCTCGTCTATCTGCTCGCCGCCATTCTTGCCGACGACTCTGCCATCGATGAGGCAATCATCGCCGCTAAACGTGATGGCGCAGCACTGCTGGCACAAATCGACGCGATTCGTGACTTGAAAGATGTGCAATGAGCAAAGCGATCATCGTCGTGGATTTCGCCTATAAGGGGCTGAAACGCAGCGGACGTGGTACCGGGCGGCAAGGCTTGAAAGCCACGCTCAAATATCTTCAATATCGGGATAAGCGCAACAATCACCTCGCGCAAGCACCGGATTACGAACGCTGGCAGGATCGCGGCATGGGGCTGTCGCACGGCGAAATCTATCGGAACTGTGATGCCCTGCAAAGCAAGCATGTCCTCGCCTGGACGTGGGTGATCTCGCCCGCACCCGACCTGATGGCACTCGTGCCGGAAGCGCAGCGCCGGGAACTGCTCTATGACCTAACGGAGCGCGTGGTTGAGGACTACTACACCGAACGTGGCTTCGATGTGCCGGAATACAGCTATCTCATGCACACGGCAAAAACGAAGGGCAAAGACGGCGAGCCGCCACAAGAACATCTCCATACTCACGTCGTCCTGCCCGGCACTGCGCCTTCGACTGCTGATCGATTGCCCGTCTACAACAACGCGACCAAGGGGCACGACCGCCTGTTCCGTGAGATTGCCGCAGAGCATTTCGCGGACATGCTCGACGAACGTGGGATTGATTGGCGACCACTGCGCGAAGAACCAGAAGTTCAGCATGGAAGCGATGAGATACCTTCGGTGAGCTTCGCTATCGACTTGGACGATTTCTTCTACCGTTAGTAGGTACATTATGAATCGGTTTCAACCCCACACCTTGATCGGATTATTTGCTTTGCTGACCTTCATTCTCGCAGGAGCAGCCATCGGACGACTGATGGGTTTGTCGGTGAGTGAAGGAATCTACCTGACGACACTCACAGTGACAGTCGTTGGTTGGTTCATGGGGCGACGGATACGCCGTCGGGAGGACTGCCGATGATCTACTGGCTGTTCACCGATGGACGTGAACTGCTTGCCGGGTTGCTCATGCCTCTGCTGTGTGTGGCTCCCGTGCTTCTGCCGATAACAGCAGCGGTTATGGGTGCGGGTATCCGTCGCACCAGTGAGGAACAGGCAAAGCCGTCGCTTACACAACGGATGCTGCTCATCGCCACCTATGCTGTCGTTCTGCTTACGGTTGCCTCCCTGTATCTGACGGTGCTTGGTAGTCAAGCGGTTCAGCGCGGACGCTCAAATCCCTCTGGCATCATCGAATTGTTGGTCGGAGCGCCGCATGGAATCAACGTGATGCGCTTGTTCTTGTTCGGGATGCTGCTGACATTTCTTCTAATGGTGACGGTGATTGCCCTCCATAGTCTGCTGCGGGATGGCGGGTGGTTGCGCGAACGCCTTGATCGTCTGCGTTCACCCTCGGTCAAACGCGGGGCGTTGGGATCGTCGCATTTTTGCACCCTGCGCGAGTATCGACGGTTTCGCCGTCCAGATG
>JACSRP010000211.1 GCA_014879665.1 Anaerolineae bacterium
AGCGATTCAGAAGTCATAAAGAGTGTGCTCCGAGCCAACAAAAAATAAGCGGTGGGCTGTATACCAATCCCTTCAGATCAGCACACAGCCTCACCGCAAAAATCAATCAGTAAAACTTACGACGCCGGAGTTGCTTCTGCCATCGCAGCCGCGGTCAACGGTGACGGGATTTCGAGCGTGGCGATAACTTCGTTATTGCTCCACTCTTCCGGCTCACCCGAGAGAACCTCGATCACGAAGTACAAACCGATTTCAGGATCGCCGTTGGCATCAAATGTAACCATGCCGGTCAAACCTTCATAATCGGCAGTTGCGCGAACTGCAGCAGACACGTCCGCACGGCTGGGCAAACCGCCGGTGGATTCAATCGCTGCCTGAAGCGCCTGAATGGCAATTGCCGTCGAGTCGTAGGACTGAGCAGCAAATGGCTGCGGTGCCTCACCGAAAACTTCGGTGTAGTCTTCAATAAACTGGGCTGCGTTCGGGTAAATGCTGGCCGGGCCGGCAACCGTGGTGTATAGAGTGCCAATGGCCGCATCGCCGGCAATCGCCGCAAATTCGGTGCTGTCGGTGCCATCCGGCCCCATGAACAGTCCCTCATAACCGGCTGCGCGTGCCTGCGCAAGGAACACTGCGGACTGGCTATAAATGCCGCCGAAGTAAATCAGGTCAGGCGACTGAGCGATGATTGGCTGAATGATCGCATCAAAGTTTGACACTTCTTCGGTGCCTTCAAAACCGAGGACAGTAATGCCCAAGACTTCCGCCTCACGCTGGAAGTAGTCCGCCACGCCCTGACCATATGCGGTCGTGTCGTGGAGGATATAAACCGAGGTGACGCCCCGTTCGAAAGCGAAATTCGCGCCGGTGGGGCCTTGCAGGTCGTCACGGCCGCAAACACGGTTCACGGTGGGGTAGCCACGATCAGTAATTGCGGGGTTGGTGTTTGCAGGCGAAATCATCACCAGATTATATTCGTTGTAAACTTCTGATGAGGGAATTGCCACACCGCTGTTCAAGTGGCCAATCATCGCGAGAATACTCGGATCTGCCACAATTTGCTGCGCGTTCGAAACACCAACTTCAGGGGTTGCTTGATCGTCAAACGGAACATATTCAACGGTGTAACCCAGATCAACCAGTGGTTGGCTCAGTTGATCAACCGCCAGGCGAACGGCATTGCTCATCGAAACACCCAGCACTGACTGAGGGCCAGATAGGGGGGTCTGCGAGGCAATACGAATGACGTTATCGCCATCCTGGGCAGCAGCTAGCGAGACACTCAGCGCGGTCGCTAGTGCAGCCGAACTGAGTAGTGCAGTAACTTTGTTCAGCTTCATATTCCCAATCTCCAAAAATTTGTTAAGGCCAATTTCAATATATCGCGCCTAGAAACCCATTACAAGTATTTCAAAAAAATTACATCGAAAATTGTCAATAGTGCCAATTTCGATCTAGATTTTCCCTACAAAAACAGCCAATATCCATCTTAAAGATCGTGTTCCGTTTGAAAAAACAAACGTGGGGATTGTTGACAGTCACAAATGCGGCCATTTTTCTGAACCGATACCGCGAAATTATGATTCAATTAGCAATTACTACGTTTGATTTTTGAGGAATTTGAATGTCAGCATCTGTGCGAGGCGCAATCTTTGGGCTAGGCGCAGCGAGTATCTGGGGGGGCATGTATGTCGTCTCCGATCTCGTGCTTGCGGTTATTCCCCCTTTCGCCTTATTAACAATTCGATTACTGATTTCCATCTTAGTGCTCGGAATGATCCTTTCCCTTGCAAAACGCTCATTGCTGCCGTTGAAGAAAGAAATTGTACCCGTGCTGCTAGTTGGCTTTCTTGGCTTCGGAATCAGCCTTGGGGCGCAGTTCGTAGGTACAGATCGTTCTACCGCCGTGAACGGGGCATTGATCACCTCAGCTTCGCCAGCATTCATCCTACTGTTTGCAGCCATTATTCTGCGAGAACGCCTTACGTTACTGCGCATCATCGCTGTAGGGCTGGCAACTGCCGGCGTGCTGGTCATCATCAATCCAGCAGCAGCAGATTTCTCTTCCGACACGTTTTTTGGCGATATGATGCTGGCACTTGCGGCCATTACGTGGGGGCTGTATTCGGTGCTCGTGCGTAAGCTGGGATCACACGTAGATACACTCACATTCTCATTTCTTGCGCCCGTTGGGGGTCTATTTTTGACGATTCCCGCCGCCACCATTGAAGTTAGTCAGCGCCCACCCGGCGAAATCAACTTCGCCATCATCCTCGGCATCCTATATCTAGGCGTCATTTCAACGGCAGCGGCGATGTGGATGTGGAATCGCGCCTTTGTCCTTGTCGAAGCATCTACTGCGTCATTATTCTTTTTTGCACAGCCACTTATAGGCGCGGTACTCGGCGTCTTGATTTTGAATCAGTCATTTACGATAAACCTTTGGGTTGGAGGCGCAATGATCGCGGGTGGCGTGCTTCTCTCTCTGATTCGGCGCGGCTCTGCGGGGACGATTGAAGCCAAAAATACCGATAATTCCAACTATGAGACCAGCTCGCGCACATGAGCGCTGCCCACAATCAGCAGAACGCCAGCCGCCTGAAATCCTTTTTCTCAAAACATAAAGCCCGCTTCTATAATTCAGTACAATCAGCTTTTGTGATTGCAGCAAGTTCTGAAGAATCAATAGGGGGTGTTGGTGGCTAAACGACTACAAGGCAAAGTTGTAATAATTACCGGGGCGGCACGGGGCATCGGGCGTGGTATTGCGCTTAAATTCGCCGGGGAAGGTGCAAAAGTCGGCATTTTTGACCTTAATGAAATAGATTGCCTTGCAGTCGTCAATGAAATTGTGATGAATGGTGGCGAAAGCATTGCATTAGGTGGAGATGTCACCAAGCAGCAGGATGTTGAGGATGCAGTTGCCAGCCTTGCGCTTCGCTTCGGCGCCGTAAATGTCGCAGTGAATAACGCAGCGATTATGCCTTCCGGTAAGCTGCATGAAACACCACCAGACGACTTTGAAGCCTGTATTGCTGTTAATTTGCGCGGCGCGTATCTGGTCAACTGCGCAGTTTTGCCGGGCATGATCAGCGCCAGATCGGGCTGCATCCTACACATGTCCAGCATAACCGGCATACTTGGCTTACCGGGGCTGGCGGTTTACAGCGCAACCAAGGGCGCGTTGATCTCACTAACACGCGCCATGTCTACAGATTATGCGCCATTTGGAATTCGCGTGAACGCGATTGCTCCGGGAACTATTGATTCACCTATGCTGCACAGCTTTATCGAGATGCAAACCGACAGGGAAAATATTCGCCGCCAATTTGATCAAATGCACCCGATTGGGCGTGTGGGTACAATTGCCGAAGTTGCCAATGTTGCGGCATTTTTAGCTTCCGATGAGGCCAGCTTTGTAACTGGTTCGGTCTACGAAGTTGATGGCGGGCTGTCTTCAAAAGGTGAACAACCACAAAATTGAGGCCAACAATGTATCTTTATCACTTTATTGACGCTCTGGGAATGCGCTCGTGGGCTTTGGCCAAAGCGGAAGATACCGTTCTGTTAAAAGATTTTGATTTTGATGCATGGCTCGCAGGTTCTGTTGGCAGGGTAAAAGAAGCCATTGGCGAACTTGAAAGGATCGCCATCACGGGCGAACCTGCCGTTCTTCCACCACATCTTTTGCCTCCGATTGTGTCACAAGATGTGTGGGCAGCAGGTGTAACCTACAAACGCAGCCGTGAAGCGCGGCAAGAAGAAGCGCGGGATGGCGGGGACGTTTATGCACGTGTGTATAACGCACAGCGCCCGGAAATTTTCTTCAAAGCGTTTCCCCGTTATGTCGTCGGGCATGGGGGAAAGATAGGGATTCGCGGCGACTCGAACTGGAATGTACCCGAGCCTGAATTGGGCGTCATCCTCAATCCAGCAATGGATACAGTCGGGTTTGTGATCGGTAATGATATGAGCAGCCGCGACATTGAAGGCGAAAACCCCTTATATCTGCCGCAGGCCAAAGTTTATTCCGCCGCTTGCAGTCTGGGGCCATGTATCCTGCTTTCAGACAATCTAGGGTTACCGGAAACTTCAATTCATCTTGAAATAGACCGGGATGGGGAAACGCTGTTTAGCGGAGAAACCCACACCAACCGCATCCAGCGAACGCTTCAGGAATTAACCGGTTATCTCGGGCGCAGCAGCAGCTATCCTTCCGGCCTTGTTCTGCTGACCGGTACGGGCATCGTTCCACCCGGCGAAATGAGCGTCATTGAAGGGGATATTATAACAATAGCCATTGAGGGTATCGGCACCTTATCAAATACCGTTAAAGTGGTTTGAAATAGCGATATGTTGAAGGGCAATCAGACTTGATCATCACAGCAATTGAATCACTACAATGGGCTGAATATCCGCGACTGCTGATAGTACGTGTTCATACCGATGACGGCATCATTGGTTACGGGGAGACAGTAGACAAAATTCCCGGCGCAAAAGGCGCGCTGCATGGCACCATCGCCCCTTTAATGCTTGGGCAGAACCCGCTGGACATTGAAGGTCTATGGCGCTTTGTCATGGATAATCTCATGTATCACGGGTATGCAGGCGCTGAAACACGGGCGCTTTCCGCTGTTGAAATCGCGCTCTGGGATATTGCCGGCAAGAAATTTAATATTCCACTGTACCAGCTGCTAGGCGGAAAAACCCGCTCGCGAATCCCGACCTACAATACCTGCATTGGCTTCGGGAAAATTCAAGATTACGCGGCATGGCAGCCGGAAAGTGACGCGGGCGCGCTGGCCAAAAGCTTGATTGCCGATGGCATCTATGCGATGAAAATCTGGCCATTTGATCGCTTTAGCGAAAGCCATTTCGGTCAATATATTCACCCGAACCAGATTGAGTCTGGCTTACAGCCGATTCGCCAGATACGCGATGCGGTTGGCAGTGAAATGGAGATTGGCATTGAATGTCATTTCCGCTGGAATCGTGCCAGCATAGAGCGCATTGCACGGGCGCTTGAGCCATACAATATCCTGTTCCTTGAAGATGTGATTCCAGCAGTTCACCCTGATGAGATCAAGCTGCTTTCCGGGCGTACCAGCATCCCGATCGTTGGCTCAGAGACATTATTCACGCGCTGGCAGCTGCGAGAGTGGCTGGAAAAGCATGTCTCACAGATCGTGATGACCGATCCGTTATGGACCGGGGGCATCGCCGAAACCCGTAAAATCGCATCGCTGGCCGAAACTTTCGGCGTACCCCTGGTGCTGCACAACATCGCTGGCCCCTTCTGTCACGCGGCTTGTATGCACTTAGGCGCGCATATTCCTAATCTCTTCTTTATGGAATCGGTACGTGCCTTATACAAGTCTTACTTCAGCATTATTGGCGATTACACGCCAGAAGTAACAAAGGGTACGATGGATGTGCCAGAAGGCGCAGGGTTAGGCGTGAATCTTCGCCCGGAAATGCTGAATCGCCTCGATCTCACCCGCGAAATTTCGGAGGGCGCTGGTCTTGCCGGAGGCCGCCGCGCGATGGGCGATCATTGGGCAGTTGAAGAAATCCGCTAATTTCGGTTTCAATTCAATGCGGAGAATGAGATTATTTCACTCTCCGCATGTCTATTCGCAGTCCTAGCGCACACCCAACAGCACTTCTATCGTTAGCTGATCCAACCGCTCATAATTGAGGCCTTTTCTGCCAATACCCACACGATCAAACCCGGTGGCTCTTAGCCTAGCGACACCTTCGGCGCTGTACGCTTTCAGATAATCGAATGCCCCATCATCTGCATGGATTTCGGCTAGCAAAGCCTGAATTTCGGGATCAGCGTTAAACCTCTGTGCCTTCTCTTTCAGGATGAGATAGGTGCGCATACAGCCGCGCGCAAAATCTTTCACGCCTTCGTAGTCTTCGGTGCGATAGGCATGCGCATCAAAATGCCGACTGCCTGAATAGCCAACATCCTCCAGAAATTTCACGAGGAAAAAATTCTGTTTAATCATCGCCGCGCCAAAACGGAAGTCCTGATCATAACGGCCAAAGAGCTGATCGTTGAGATCAATATGAAATAGTTTGCCAGCATCCCATGCCTGAGCGGCGGCATGCATGAAATTCAGCCCGGCCATGTGTTCGTGAGCCACTTCGGGATTTACACCAACCATTTCAGGATGATCAAGCGTGGCAATGAAACCCAACATAGCGCCAGTGGTTGGCAGGTATAAATCGCTGCGTGGCTCATTGGGCTTGGCCTCAAGCGCAATACGCAAGTCGTATTTCTGGCTGATCACATATTCGGTAAAAAAATTAATGGCCTCACGATAGCGTTTGACCGCATCGGCAGCGTTCTTGCTGGCATCGGTTTCAGTGCCTTCGCGCCCACCCCAGAACACAAAGACTTTGGCGCCCAGATCCACGCCAATATCTATGGTCTTAAGCACTTTCTGATAGGCATAAGCGCGAACGCGAGGATCGTTTGAAGTGAAGGCGCCATCTTTGAAGATGGGATCGGTAAAGAGATTCGTTGTCGCCATTGGCATCTTAAGGCCGGTGGTGTTCAATGCCACCTTAAAATCTTTGATGATCTGGCGTTCTTCATCGGGCGAAGCGTCAATTGGAATCAAATCGTTATCATGATAATTTACGCCGTAAGCGCCCACCTCCGCCAGCAAGTGAACAATATCTACGGGGCTAATAACCTCACGAACCGGGCCACCAAATGGATCGCGCCCGATATTGCCAACTGTCCACAGTCCGAATGTAAAGCGATCTTCGGGTTTCGGTACATAATTTACCATTTGCAAAATCCCCTCGTTTCGAAAGCTATTCACGATTACTAGAAGCAGCTAGTCTGTCGCCATCCACAACATGGATCAATGAAAAATCTATGACACGGATTGTAACCTTCTAGCGCGGCAACACCCAAACCCGCTGAACAGGGCAACGGAGTAACCACATCAAAAAGAGATACGGAGAAAAGGGATTGAACCGCCAAGCGCGCCAAGGGGAAGAGTGCACAACAGGTTGAGGCGCTTCAATAAAACGGAAAAACATAGTGTGCGAGTGTGTCATGATCGGGTTCCTCAAGAAAAAGACATGATTTGAGATTAGCACGAAAGCCTGGTTTAATAGTGAACATTTGTTCAAGTATTTGTTCCTTTTTTGCAGGCGCATTATGGGTTAGCCGCGGGCGGAGAATTTACGCCGATTTGTGGTGACGACTTATTTGCTCCTTTCTCATACGCCGATATAATTCTGCGATCTAAGCAATTTCCTAAATAATATAAGCTGTTAAAATACCTCGATCTGGTCTCAGGCGAGCGGTCGTGCTGCGGTGCGCTCGAGACATTGTTTCCTTAAAGTACGTTTAGGTTAAAGGAGTTTTGGTATGCGCAAGGCTTCGCGGTTGTTAGCAATAGCACTTCTTATTCTTGGTGTGGCGGTCATCGGCATTGGTGTCGTTGGCGCACAGGATGACGGCCTCAGTTTCGCAATTGTCAGTCATGGCGGCGCCGGAAATCCATTCTGGATCACTGTCATCAAGGGCATGGATGATGCTTGCGCCCTTCTGGACGCCAATTGCCAGTGGCTGGCAGACGATACTTACGGCCTCGAGGCGATGGCAGGTTTCTGGGATGATGCATTAGCATTGAATCCTGACGGCATCGGGACAACCGTGCCGGATCCGGATGTCATTCGCAGCGGCGTTGAACGCGCAGCCGAACTCGGCCTCCCGGTCATTGCCCTGAATACTGCCGATCCGGGCGCAGGTACTGATGCTGCCCTACCGATCCTGTTCTATATTGGCGCCAATGAGTTCACCGGTGGTGTTAGCAATGCTCAGCGCGTCTTTGCTGAAGCGGCAGCTGCTGGAGCGAGTATCACCAAGGGCGTCTGCACCGTTCAGGAGCAGGGACACAGCGGTTTGGAAGCACGCTGCGCAGGTGTTGAGAGCGTATTTGATGAGATGGGTGTGCCGGTTGAGCGCCTGAACATCACCAACGATCCCGCCGAAACAGCCGGTATTCTCTCCGACTATTTCGCGGCGAACCCGGATACCAACGCAATCTTCATGCTTGGCCCCGCCCCGTCTTCTGGCCTCAATCTGTATTTGACCGAAGCAGGTATTGAACCCGGCACGCTGTTTGCGACCAGCCACGATACCAGCGCGGAAATTTACCAGATGATTCAGGATGGCGCTCTGCTGCAAACCATTGATCAGCAGCCCTACCTGCAAGGCTTTGAGACCATTATGTGGCTGTATCTGAACAGCCAGTTCGAAATGGCCCCCGGTGGCGATATTTTCACCGGCCCCGGCGTGATTGACTCCGGCAACGTTGATGCGATCATTGACCTGACAGCAGCCGGCTATCGTTAAACCGCGTCTTAACTATAAAAATGCAGTAATGGTAGGGGCGATAATACCGCCCCTACCCTGCTTGAAGATCATTGTTACTTATTGGATTGGTCAGAAGGTTTATTCTTATGACTGGCACAACCGCCCCCATTAGACCAGCCCAACCTTCAGCAACCGAAATAGAACGCCGGTTATTACGCAATCGAAAATATATTACGACGATCATCTTGCTGGTTGCAGCGGGGATTCTCGGTCTGATCGTTGCCGAGCAAATTATCACTGGCTGGTTGGCGCTTGGGGAGCGTGCAAATATCAGCCGTCGTGATTTCAACATTCTTGAGATTGCCGCGGCGATTGGCGCTGCGCTGTGGGGCATCCTTTGCCTGTACTCAGCATCTGGTTTAATTCGCCATCCGAGTACCCCTTCATACGCAGATTATCTCGAAAATCGCGTCGGGCGCACATCAGCGGGAGTGCTGATTACGCTCGCCTTTTTGTTCATTTCAGCGGTACTCTGCCTACTTTATGCTGAGCAAATAGCAACTGGCTGGTTGGCGCTTGGGGAGCGTGCCAACGTCAGCCGGCGGGACCTTAATTTATACGAAATTATAGCGATCGTTTTCACCGGTATCTGGGCGATAACTTGTCTGCGCACATTCTGGGCGATATGGAAGCGCGACAAACGCAGCTGGCCGTGGGCGCAGTGGATTGCACTGCTAACGGCACTGGTCAGCGTCGCCGTAGTCTTTGCAGGAACAATCAATATTCGCTCAACTTTACCGCGCAGCGGGACGGTTGCGGATAATTTACCCGCGGCGATAGAGCTTGTTGCCCCCGGACTAATGCTGTTTCTGGCAGCAACCGTCGTCTATAGATACCTTACGCTCAGCGTCGGTCTTTCGGCAGACCAATCGGTTCGGAATCAACTGGCAAAATCGCCTAGCGCCGGGGCGATTATCGGCCTTGTAACGTTAATCGTCGCATTTTCTATCGCTTCGTCCCTCTTTCTCGAGCCGCGCGCGATTGCTGGCGCGCTCTCAACCAATGTCACCAACGGCATCGTCGCCATTGGCATCACGCTGTTGATGATTTCAGGCGAATTCGATCTCTCGGTTGGTTCAATTTTTGGCGCCAGCGCGCTCATTTTTCTGCTTGCGCTCACCGAAGGGGTTTTCGGCTTGCCGCCGATGCGCGCAATTCCTGCTGCCGCTATCGCGCTGCTATTCGCCGCTATCCTTGGCCTGATTAATGGCGTTCTGCTGATTCGAACAGGAATCCCCTCGTTCATCGTCACGCTGGGCACTCTGCTAGCTTATAGAGCAATAACACTGGTCGCACTGCCGGAAGGCCGCATCATCCGTTATGCCGACTATCGCCTTCCTGATCCGGTCATGGAATTTAGCCCCTATATCCTGATTACACTTCTAGTATTAGTCGCGATGATTCTTTTGTTTCTAGCCTATCGTCAGATCCCGCATTTGTGGGGGGATGTGCTTTCACGAATCCGGAATTTCCGTGAAAACGAATCGCCATTTCGCGATGTTCAGTTGATAGCTCGAATCGTATGGTCAGCAATTTTCACAATCGCTATCGTCGGGTTAATCATCGGCTGTGTGACCGGAATCATTGATCTTCTGGGGCGCGGCTCAACCAATATCCCCGTGAATTTCTTTGATATCGCGAACGGACGGATCGCCTCGCTGCCAGTTATTGGCCCGCTGGATGCTTCGATCAATTTACGAACCGGCGTCATCTGGTGGTTCGTCCTCGTCGTGATCTTCCAATTTATCTTGAATCACATGAAGTATGGTGGCTACACCTTCGCCGTCGGCGGAAACCCCGGCGCGGCGCTTGCTCAGGGCATCAGCGTCTCACGCATAAAGATCACCAATTTCATCATTTGCGCGGTACTTGCGGGTGTCGCCGGAATTGCGTTCGTGTCCCGTGTAGGCAGCGTAGGACCTAATTTAGGGGAAGGTCTGGAACTGGAAGTGATTGCGGCTTCGGTGATCGGCGGCACATTGCTCACCGGCGGCTACGGCAGCATTTTCGGCGCGCTGCTTGGCGTGCTGATCTTTGGGTTATTGCGTACCGGGCTTGTGCTGGTCGGTATGGATCCCCGTATTTTCTATGGTGTACAGGGCGTGATCATCATCGTCGCTGTGATCATCAACACCGCCGTTCGTAGGGCGAGGACGTAATTATGTCCAACATAAATGCTACACCGCTGGTCGAAATGCGCGGAATTGTCAAACAATTTGGCAGTGTTGAAGCATTACGCGGCGTTGATTTCCGTGTGGATCAACAAGAGATCGTTGGCCTGCTAGGGGATAACGGCGCGGGAAAAAGCACGCTCATTAAAATTCTCACGGGCGTGCATACACCCACGCACGGGCAAATCCTGTTTGAAGGCAACCCGGTGACGATTGATTCGCCGCATGCTGCGCGTGAACTAGGCATTGAAACTGTCTATCAAGACCTCGCGCTGGTGCCGCTCATGAGTATTGCGCGCAATTTCTGGCTAGGCCAGGAAATTACGCGCCGCTTCGGCCCTTTTAGCCGGCTTGACCACAAAGCCATGGCCCAAAGCACAAAAACGGCGCTGCTCGATATTGGCATCAATATTCGCAACCCTGATGAAGCTGTTGCCATGATGTCTGGCGGTGAGCGCCAGTCTATTGCCATTGGCCGGGCGGTTCATTTCGGAAAAAAGCTGCTCATATTGGATGAGCCAACATCAGCGCTTTCAGTAAAACAAACAGGCGAAGTTCTAAAATATACACATCGGGCGAAAGAACGCGGTTTGTCAGTGATCTTCATCACCCACAATATCGCTCACGTTCATGAAGTTGCAGATCGATTCACCATCATTCGTGGTGGTCGAAAAATTGGCGATTTCTATAAACACGAAGTTTCCGAAATGGAAGTTGCGAACATGGTCATGACCGGTGCGGTGCCAGAGCGTCTCCGTTTGGGGGGGCAAGACGAATAAGCTGAGGCTTTAGGGGTCAATAAAGTTTCCGGCTAATTCGATTTAAAGCTCGAATATTTCACCTATGTTTTCGAGGGAGTCCCATCGTTATGCGTCTAAG
>JACSRP010000127.1 GCA_014879665.1 Anaerolineae bacterium
CATCTCCATCACGTCACCCTGCATACGGGTTTCGTGGATTTCTGCCAATTCTGCGACTGCTGTTTCTACACCAATGAGGCGCTCCGGCGTTTCGCCGGGGTTGTAAATGGTCATGTAGACCGCGCTCACGCTGTCATCGCTGGCAGGGCGCGCCCAAACATGCTGAATGACAAGGGGGGAAGGTGACGGCGGCTCGCTTAAAATGGGCAAGCCAACGATCTGGCTGAAGGTTTCACCGCCCGCTTCGCCGCTGCTGTCTAGGATTTCAAAGTTCAGCGCCATTTGAATGGCTTCGCCTTCAATGAGACTTTGCTGAAGGTCAAACAACATGATATGCAGCCCACGCGGCGCGAGTACAGCGGTTTCGCCGGGGGGAATATCAATCCCGCCTTCTACGGGCCGCATTTGCATCACGTCGCCCTGCATACGGGTCTCATGAATTTCAATCGTTGATGCAGCGGAAGATTCAGCTCCGTAAAGCCGAATGGTCTCTGACAGATGATTTTCAATGGTCATATAGGCGGCGCTTACACCGCCCATGACCATATCGGCTTCGGGGGTTTCTTCGCTGCTGAGATCGTTTGTGGTAACGGTTGCTCTTACCCAAGCGCCGCTCACGGTGATCGTTTCGTCAGCATCCTGACTGAACACGGAAGCGCCGGTCATCAAGGACATTAGAAAGAGTGCAATACTCAGTTTGCGAAGCATGTTTATATTCTCCCTAGGAGTTCTTCCGCCCAATTTGGACACGCCATACTTCGGGGCCTTCTTCAACATAGTCCCATGTGAATTGTTCGGTGCGCTCGTGCATGAACTGGTAATACAGCGGCGTTGGCGCATGATCATTCACCAGCATAAAGTGTTGACCGGGCTGCAGATCGTCAAAGGTCTTGAAAATGAGCGGGTGACGATGGCGCGGCTCAACTGTGCGAACGTCAATCACCTGAGTCGATTCTTGATTATTTTGCTGCATGTTTAAGCTCCTTTTGAAACTTGTGCCGTTGAAAGCGGCTTAATACGCGATACGATGTGAGACACGAAGAAAATGCCAGCCAGTAAAATGCCGACCCGACCGATGGCGGTCAGCGGTTGGCTGATGATCCACTGCCCGATGGCGCTAGATAAAACGCCGATATTCAGCAGCACGAAGGCGATTTCAGCGAGACGAACCCGCCCGTAACGCTCTGGCCCGCTGAATCGCGGCGCAATCCAGAACGCGACGCCCATCGCCAACTGCAACATCCAACCGAACAGCAGCACTTCAATATGTACAGCCAGTAAACGCCACAAACTACCTTCTACGGGGATGCCTTTGTTAAAGAGCATCAACCCGCCGAATAAAAACCCGGCGCTTAGATAAAGCAGCGCAGCCCGGATCATCCATACGCTTAATCGAGGCATGACTAACGTTCCTTCACCCGTCCCCAGACGTTGGCGACAAACAGCCACCCTGCCAGCGCCTGTAAAACTGCGGAGATCCCTAGCCCGAAGCCAGCCACTGATCCGACGCTGAGCGCCAGCCCCGGCTCACTGATTGCACGGAGGCATAACCCGATATTGAGTAGGGCGAAGATCAACCACGCAAGCCGGACATTGCCGCGCGGATTTTCTTTAGACTGCTTCGGAAACATCCAAAAAGCGATGCCGAAGATAAGCTGCGTGAGCCAACCCACGATGAAGAGGTGGATGAATACCGGATACAGCGATGCTAACAAAGCTGGCGGCATGAATGCCGGCCTGATGGCGATTAGTGTGCCTAGAGAGAGGGCGACGATGAGGTAGATGAGCGCGGCTTTGATGTACCAGCGGGTTAGCGTAGGCATGTCAATTCGTTCCTTACTTACAGGGGAGGCGTGGGGGCTAAATCTTCAGCCCCCACGCCCTTGCTGCTATTATTTGCTTTTAGTGGCCAGACGCTTCCTGCAGGCCGGAACCATGGAAAATTTCGGGCTGATCTTCACCTTCAACGATCAGGTAACCTGCCAGACCACGTTCCAGACGGCTGAGCGCGTGGTCAACTAGAATGTAGTTGCCGGGTACGTCCACCTGAAATTCGACCATCGTTGCACCGCCGGGGGGGACGATGGTGGTCTGCACGTCGGTGAGCGGCGGGCTGGTGAGCGATGCCTGGTCATAGACGCGGTCGAAGATTTCACCGATAACGTGGAAGGATGATATGTAATTGGGGCCGCCGACACCAAAGTAGATACGGACGGTTTCGCCAACATTGGCACGCAGCGCATGATCGTCGCTGGTGAGGGCGCCAGCGGCGCCGTTGAACACTAGATAGTCAGCGTCTTCGTTGCTCATGTGTTCCATACTGAAGGGCTGATGACCGGCGGTGCCAAACGGGAACTCGGTGTAGATGTCGCCCTGCATGACGTAAAATTCGCGGTCAACCGGCGGCAGGCCACCGGGCGGCTCGACCAGAATTAGGCCGTACATGCCGGAGCTGATGTGATGGGGAATGCTGGCGGTGGCGCAGTGATAGACGTAGAGGCCAGGATTCAGCGCCTTGAAGGAGAACGCGGTTTCGCCGCCGGGCAGGGTTTGGGTATAAACCGCGCCGCCGCCGGGACCCGTCGCAGCGTGCAGGTCAATCGAGTGCGGGAAGATGCTGGTGGCATCGTTGAACAGGTGCATTTCAATGGTGTCGCCCAACCGCACGCGCAGCATCGGGCCGGGCACGGTGCCGTCGAAGGTTAAATAGTTGAAAGTGGTGCCATCCGCTAGCTGACCGGCCACTTCTATGGTATGCAGGTCAATGCGATGGGTCAAGGGGCCGCGATCACCGATGGGCGGCGGCACATCTGACGGGTCGCGCACGACTGAGACGGCGTTAGGAACAGCCGGTTCAATGGTTGGCTGTGCGATCACTGGCACGGTTCCGCTGCCCTGAGAGGCTGACAGCTCGCCGCGATCACCGGTTTCGACGGTGCCGCTGATTCGCAGCGTGCCAAACATACCGATCTGACGGTGGCCGGGGATGCTGCAAAAATACACGAAGTCGCCGGGCATGCTGGCGACAAACTCTACCGTCACTGTCTCTTCAAGGGCGACCATCTGGCCGGTTGAAACACCGAATTCGGTGATTTCGAGGTCATGGGCTATGGGGTCACCATTGACGACCGTGATACGCACGGTGTCACCAACGTTTGCAGTGAGCAGCGGATTGACGACCCCGTCAATTTCGCCACCAACGCCAATGAAGGCCATCGCGGGGGTAAGGCCAAGCACGGTGCGCAGGGTGTATTCGACGACTGCGGGGGCCGGGGCTTCGCCAGCGGGCGCGGCGCCGTAACCTTCAGGCACAGCAGTGGCAGCGGGTGTTTCCTGGGCTTGAACTGTGGGCATCTCAAATCGAATTTGGATGGGGACCACCGCCAGGAACAAGACGGTAAAGCCGATGACTAAAAGACTCATTAACGTTGGACTGATGGGTTTGTTTTGCATGTGTCTTCCTTTTGTAGATCAGTGACTTTGAGAACTAGATATGGTAATTCGATTGCGCCAACCGGACAGACATCTTCACAGGCTACGCAATAAATACACTTGTCAGGGTGGAGCAGGGCGGCTTTCCCGTCTTTCCAGCCCAAAGCTGCTGTGGGACACTGCGCAATACATTCCCCGCAACCGCTGCACAATCTGGTATTGATACGCGGCATCCATTGCGAATCACTCAAGTGATGCCTCCTATAATTCTGCCAATGGTCATTAAGCGTATCAGCAAAACTATAGGTTGTACTTCATCTAGCTGAAGTTGGTGAAAAAAAGATCAAACACAGATTCAGTTCTATGTTTTGAGCGTTAGAGCATGGCAATTGAGCGCAGCAGCTCCTCATCCACGATTTGAATATTGTGGCGATCAAATTGAATTGCGCCCGTCATTTCTAATTCGCGCAGGGCGGTGCTGATGGTTTGGGGAGTCGTCGCCAGATGCGCGGCCAGCGCGGCGCGGGTTACGCCGATGCCGGATAAGGCCGGGTCTTCGGTTTGTTTGAGCAGCAATCGCGCCACGCGCACGGTGACCGAGTAGAGGGTTAAATCTTCGATCTGGCCGACGAGGCCGCGGATGCGCCGCGAAAGTATTTGGATGGCTCGCGCAGAGAAACCGCTATCTTTCGAGATCAGATCGCGGAATGTTTTCGTGGGCAGCACCCATAACATGGAATCGCTGAGGGCGGCAGCATTGGCAGGATTGGTGCCGCCATCCAGCGCGCCGACATCGTTAAATGTATTGTTATCGCCCAAGATACGGAGGATATGCTCGTTACCCTGCGGGTTGAGCTTATAAATTTTGATGCGGCCATGCTCAATCATCCACAGCCCGATACAAGGGTCACCCTCCAGAAACAGCGTTTCGCCGGCCTCTGCCGGTCTTGGAATTGCGGTTGCGGCAATTTGTTTCAGCGCCGCCCGATCCTGCCCCGCAAAGTAGCCAAGCTGGCCTAGAAAGTTGGTCAAAGAAAAAGATTGCGGCATACACTGCACTCGAAGCGCTTCACTGAAGCATAACGCTGATACGATAAGACCGGATAAACCCGCAAAAACCTGTAAATGTCTCAAATGATAGAACAGGATTTTACCAGAAAAGCGCCCCTCATACCTTCTTCGGCGGCTGTACCGGAAACCCCTTACGCTCAATTCGCTGTCAGGGCATGGTGAGGAGAGGCTACGAGAGAAGCGGACGCGGCGTGCGGCGCCCCCATGGATAATACCCTTTGTCGCCGGAGGTTGAAGCCATCGGGCTAAAGCTGCGCCCTGTGAACGGGGCTGCAACGATGAAGATAGCTTCCGCTGGTATGGTTCTGGCTGTAACGCGCAAAAGACCAGCGGATTGGAAAACGCTCCGGCCTTGATCCAATTTGATGTGACGTGGTTGCTGCTGTGTTGTGCGAACATGGTGAATCCCCTTTTGGAAATTGTCTAATAGATTCAGGATAGCACATTTGTTCGATCAATTGGTGACTATATTGCTAACAAAATGGACTCAAAATTTGAGAGAGAAAAGTGACCAAAAGGGGTAAAAAAAGTGAAAAGAAGGGATGAGAAATGAGAAATGAGTGATGAGAAAAAGGCCATTAAAAGTTAAAAGAGAGGGGTGGGTAAGGGGTGTTAAAGGTGACGCACAGAGATCGCCTCTAGCGTGCAAATATCATTCTGCTATAATGACGGGCTATAGACCGGCAATTGACCGGCAGGCTCCGCTGTCCAGCCCGCCTGGTGACGAGCATAAAAAGGAAGAAGAACAGCATGAGCATTACCAAGACACAAAAGACGGAAGTTATCAAGACTTATGGTCGCCATGAGAGCGACACCGGTTCACCAGAAGTGCAAATTGCCATTCTGACCACCCGTATTCACGCTTTGACGGATCACATGATCGCGCACAAGCAGGATCAAAGCTCGCGCCGCGGCTTACTGAAGCTGGTTGGGCAGCGCCGGCGTCATTTGAAGTATTTGAGCCAGACGGATCCGGAATCATACCGCGCCATTCTGCAAAAACTGGGGCTGCGCCGTTAATTCTTATCGTCTTGCCAACACATTTGGGATTAAGCCGCGCGGCGGCTTATGAGGGAATAACATGCCCGGTGGAGCAGGGATTGGAGACTGGGGCCAAAGCTAATGCTTTTGGCGTCACTCTCCAGTTTCTGAGCACCGGGCGTGTCATATATAGCGCCAGAAGAGCGCAAGGAGACACGTTTTATGGAAACAATACAAAGCCCGATGGGAACCATTCACCGGTTCAATGTGCGGGTAGGTAATGACGATCTGGTCATTGAAACAGGGAAGCTGGCCGAACAGGCCGGTGGGGCAGTCACCATTCGGATGGGTGACACGATGGTCTTTGCCACAGCCACGATGAGCAAGCAAACGCGCGATGGGATTGATTTCTTCCCCCTGAGCGTTGATTTTGAAGAGAAGTTGTATGCGGCGGGGCGCATCCCCGGCAGCTTCTTCCGGCGCGAAGGGCGCCCCAGCGAACAGGCGATTTTGACCTCTCGCGTGGTGGATCGCACGCTGCGCCCACTGTTCCCGGATGATATGCGTAACGAAGTGCAGATTATCCTTTCGGCGTTCTCTCACGATCAAGAACATCAAGTGGATATGCTGGGCATAGCCGCTGCTAGCGCCGCTATTATGATCAGCGATGTGCCATGGAATGGGCCGGTCGCTGGCGTTCGGATCGGCTTGATTGACGGCCGGCTGGTGGTTAACCCGACGCTGTCGCAGATGCCCAACAGCACACTTGACCTGCGCGTTTCCGGCACTGCTGAAGCCATTAACATGGTGGAATGCGCGGCTGACGAAGTTCCTGAGGACATCATGCTGGAGGCGCTGCGCCTCGCTCATCAGTCGATTCAGCCGCTGATTCAGGTTCAACTGGAAATGCGCGCGGCCATCGGCAAAGAAAAGAACGCGTATGCTTCTGGCAAGATAAACCCCGCCATTCTGGAAGAAATTGCCGCTAAGACCCGCGACACTGTGCGTAATGTGCTGCTGACCACGACTGATCGCGCCGGACGCAATGAGGCGATGGAGGCTATTCGTGAGCCGCTGGTCGAAGCCTATATGGCCAGCAACCTTGAACGGGCTGGCAGCGATGTGATTGATATCAAGCACGTTAAGGAGTCGTTCAACGAGGTTGTCGCGCAGGAAGTGCGCCGCCGTATCGTTGATGAGGGCGTGCGCCCGGATGGCCGCAGCACGACCGAAATTCGCCCTTTAGCGGCGGAAGTTGGGGTTGTGCCGCGCGTTCACGGTACGGGACTGTTCAAGCGCGGGCAGACACAGGTTTTGACCTTCGCCACGCTGGGCACGCCCCGCGATGCGCAGGAAATTGACTCGTTAAGCCCTGAAGAGAGCAAGCGCTATTTGCATCACTACAATATGCCGCCGTTCAGCACTGGCGAAGCCTATCCGTTACGCGGCCCGAAGCGCCGTGAGATCGGTCACGGGGCGCTGGCAGAAGCGGCACTACGCGCGATGATCCCGGATGAAGATGTATTCCCATACACGATTCGTTTGGTCAGTGAAGCGGTGAGCAGCAACGGCAGCACCTCAATGGCGAGCGTTTGCGGCAGCACACTGGCGCTGATGGATGCGGGCGTGCCGATCAAGCGCCCGGTGGCGGGTATCGCCATGGGATTGATCAAGGAAGGCGATAAAGTCGCCGTATTGACCGACATTCAGGGACTGGAAGACCATATCGGCGATATGGATTTCAAAGTTGCCGGTACCACTGAAGGCATCACCGCGCTGCAAATGGACATCAAGATTTCCGGCGTGAGCGATGCGGTGATGGCGCAGGCGCTGGCACAGGCGCATGACGCGCGGATGATCATCATGGATGTAATCCTTGCGGCTATTCCAGAGTCACGCAAGCACTTGAGTGAATATGCGCCGCGCATGGAATCGATCCACATCAACCCTGAGAAGATTGGCGCATTGATCGGGCCGGGCGGCAAGAACGTGCGCGGTATTCAGGAACGCCACGGCGTGAAGATTGACATTCAGGACGACGGCACGGTATTTGTGGCGGCAGTAGATGGCCCCACCGTGGATAAGGCGATGGCGGAGATTCGCGGGCTGACTGAAGACCCGGAAATTGGACGTATTTATACCGGCAAGGTGACGCGCATTGAACCCTATGGCGCGTTTGTCGAAATTATGCCGGGGCGTGAAGGGCTGGTGCATATTTCGCAGCTTTCAGATCACCGCATCGAGAAGGTTGAAGATGAGGTGGCGCTGGGCGACGAGATTATGGTGATGCTGACTGATGTAACACCGGATGGCAAAGCCCGGCTGAGCCGACAGGCTGTGCTTGAAGGCTGGACGGCTGAGGAAGCCCGCGCCAAGGATCGCCGCCCGTCGGGTGGTGGAGGGGATCGCCGGGGCAATGATCGCGGCGGAGATCGCGGTGGAGATCGCCGGGGCAACGGCGGGGATCGCGGCGGCTACCGCGGTGGTGGCGGCAGCAGCAATCGCAGCGAGTAACGAAGATTTTAGAGGGCGACATAGAATGTCGCCCTTTTTGTTTGCCCTCACCCTTGTCCCTCTCCCTCAGGGAGAGGGGATGCCCACAGGGCAACGGATGAGGTTTGAGCAACAGAGATATTGAACCGCCAAGCGCGCCAAAAGGGATTAAACCGCAGAGAGCCAGTGGGGAGGTGAAAGGCGGTTACATACTGTTTACAAATTCTGGGTGGGTTGTTAACAGGTGGGAATTAATCTCGTTCTTAGATGCGTGCGATATGAATGGATATGCTGGTGAGAGCATGAGGATGAAAATTATGGAACTGCACGATGACGATAAGCCCATAGGCCGCGTATTAACCCGGCGCGAAATTCTGAAGTTGTTCGGCGGTGCAAGCGCAGGGCTAATCGCCGGTGCGGGCTTTGTGAGAATGGTGGCGGCGCAGTCTGGAACGGCAACCCCGGCGATCACCGGTACAGCAGTTCCAACTTGTGTGGTTAAGCCGGCGCTGACTGAAGGACCGTATTTTGTCGATGAGATGCTGAATCGTTCGGATATTCGCATCGATCCTTCTGACGACAGCGTGCAGGAAGGGGCGCTGCTCAAGCTGATATATCACATCACCAACGTGACCGATGGGATTTGTGAACCGCTTGAAGGTGTGCAGGTGGATGTGTGGCACTGCAATGCCGAGGGCTGGTATTCAGATGTAGCAGATCGCAGTTTCGACACGTCAGGTCAGCAGTGGCTGCGCGGCTATCAGGTGACAGATGAGGATGGTATCGCGGAATTTACGACCATCTATCCGGGCTGGTATCCGGGGCGCGCGGTGCATATCCACTTCAAGATGCGTACCGATCCGGGATCTAATGTTGGTTATGAGTTCACCTCACAGTTGTTCTTTGATGAAGACCTGACCGACATGGTACACGCGGAAGAACCCTATGCTGCAAAGGGCTACCGCAATGTGCTGAACGAGAATGATGGCATCTTTCAAGGCAGCGATGGCTTGTTGACGCTGGATGTGGTCGAAAACCCTGATGAGGAAGAGGGGGGCTATATCGCCAACTTCTACATCGGGCTGGACTTGAATGCAGAGACGTCCGAGGCTGGATTTGGCGGGCCATCGGGTGGCGGGCCGGGGGGTGGGCAGCCACCGGGCAGGCCGTAAGGAAAGTCCCCTCAAACCCTCTTTGTACACGGCGAGGGGAAGCAGAAGGGCGGTTCGCGAACCGCCCCTACAAATTGCGTACGGATACCGGGATGTGATTTTTAGGACACGGTATGCAGTACCCCTACAGAACGATGTGTGTAGGGAGTAATCGGCATCTATGATCAGCGAGATATTGGAATAGAGAATGCGGGCGGCACACTGTGCCGCCCCTACGAAGGCTAATGGGAAATTTCGGCTTCGATTTGCAATTTCACGAAATCCGCCGTCCTCAGCCGTCCATCCTTCAGCTCCCACACGTCACCGTTGAATTTGGAGATGAAGCGGCGGTCGTGGCTGGCGGCGATGATCGGGCCGGGGAAGGTGAGCAGGGCGGTTTCAAAGGCTTCCAGCACGTCGAAACTGAGGAAATTGGTCGGCTCGTCGAGGATGAGCAGATTTACGCCGCCGGCTATTAATTTCGCTAACTGCACCTTACGCTTTTGACCGGCGCTGAGGCCGGTGACTGGCTTCTCTAACTCGTCATAACGGAACAATCCCATATTCAGCAGCAAGGCCTTCAAGGGCTGATCAGGCTGAGGTAATCCGGCGCGGTAGGCTTCAAAGAGCGTGAGCGCGGGATCGAGTTCTGCCGCTTCCTGATCCAGATAGCCGATCTTCACCGCAGGATTGACATGACGCGCGCCGCCGTCGAATGATTCGAGTCCGGCGATGATCTTGAGCAGGGTGGTTTTACCGGCGCCATTTTCACCGAGGATGAGGGTTCGTGAAGCGGCCGATAAGGTTAGGCTGACGTTTTCGAGAATCATGCGCTGGCCAAAGAACTTGCTGATGCTCTCTAAGGCCAGCGGCTGGCGGCTGGCTAGTGCGGCGGCATCAAACTCGCCTTGAAAATGTAAGGGATCGGGCGGGCGTGGGATGGGGTTGGTTTCGATCCGCGCCAGCTTTTCGGCGGCTAAACGCACGCGCTTTGAGAGCGTGCCTTCGTGGGTGGCAATTTTGCCATTGCGAACGAACTTGTCGTTATCGGTGTGGGCGCGATAGTTATTGTTACGCCGCGCGCCAACCTTCAATTCTTCGCGCAGCGCCTTAATTTCTTCCTGCTGGCGGGCGTAATCCAGCGCCCACTTATGGCGTTCGCCTGCGCGGGCGCGGGCGTAGCTGTCATAGCCGCCGTTATAGCGTTTGGTGCTGTGGGTGTGCTCATCAATTTCGATGATGGCGTTCACAGCGTGATTCAAGAACTGGCGATCATGCGAGACGATCAACGCTGCGCCTTTATAGCCTTCGAGATAGCTTTCTAACCACGCCATGCTGGCAAAGTCGAGATGGTTGGTCGGCTCGTCCAGCAGCAGCAGATCGGGCGATTGGATCAGCAGCAGCGCCAGCCCGACGCGAGTTTTTTCGCCACCGGACAGCGTCATGAAGGCGCGATCAGGGGTGAGATAGTCAATGGCAAGACCGGCGAATACCGCGCCGATGCGGGCATCGAGATCGTAGCCACCGGAACGCTCAAACTGTTCCTGAGCATCGCCGTAAGCCTCCAGCGCCATCTGTAAATCGTCGCCAGATGCGATGGCGATTCGTGCCTCAAGGGCGCGCATCTGGCTTTCGAGAGCGCGTATTTGCCCGACGGATTGATCAATGAGATCGGCCAGCGTCTGGTTTTCGGCTGTTTCGATGACCTGCGCCAGATAGCCTAAAGCCGCGCCGGGCGTGAGACGCACGACACCTTCATCCGGTTGGATTTCGCCTGTGATGATTTTGAGCAGGGTAGATTTGCCAACGCCGTTAGCGCCAACTAAGCCAATGCGCTCGCCGGCGTGGAGGGACAGCGACACCTGTTGTAGGATGGGATGCAGCCCAAAGGATTTGGATACGTGTTGAAGCAGTAAAGTATGCAATTGACATGCCTCCAGACTCAAAAAATCGCTCAGGAATTCGCGGTTAGCGGATGAGCGCGGAGCGCATGACAGGCCTTTCGCTAGTGGGGACAAAAACGGGGGAGCAGCGATTAATCATCCTGCTGTCCCGTCGATCTCAGTTTAGGGGAGTGATAGACGGTTGTCAAGGGGTCAGAGTGGATATTGCTGCCAGGAGGGCACAGCACGCTGCGCCCCTACGATGGATGCGGTGTGGGGTATCAGGGAATTGAGTTCGGGTCAATCATGCCTTCGCCGTACTTTATGCCCGGTTGAATGATGATGGGTGAGCCAATATCGGCGGTGGCGATCAGGTCATAGGTGGTGGCGCCGGTCACCCGTACAGGCACGATTTCGCCCACGGGCAGTTCGCCTTCAACGATCACGTAGCCGTCAATTTCGGGCGCGTCACGGTAGCTGCGGCCTAGGCTGAGCGAGCCTTCCATCGCTTCGCCGTCTTCGTCTTCCGGCGTGCCATGACCTTCAACCAGAATGTTCAGCGTTTTGCCGACTAGCGCTTGATTTTTCTTCAGGCTGATATTTTGCTGAAGTTCCATCAGGGTGTTATAGCGGGCTTCTTTGACATCGTCTGGCACGTGATCTGGCAGCAGGGCGCTAGGCGTGCCCATTTCATAGGAGTATTTGAATGCGCCTACGCGGTCAAATTCGAGATCGCGCACGAACTGGCAGAGGCCTTCGAATTCAGCGTCGGTTTCACCGGGGTAGCCGACGATGAAAGTGGTACGCACGGCAAGATCGGGCATGGCGCGGCGCATGTTGGCAAGGGTTTCATAGACCCATTCGATTTTGGCGGGGCGGCGCATGCGTAAAAGCGTATCACGGTGGCCGTGCTGCAATGGAATGTCGAGATAATGTTGAATCTGCTTATGTTTGGCCATGGTTTCGATTAGGCGGGGGGTGACGTAGCCGGGATAAGCGTACATGACGCGAATCCAGGGGATGCCGGGGGCGGCTTCAACCAGCGCGTCTAACAATTCGGCCATGCCTTCTTTCATGCCGAAATCATGGCCGTAGTCGGAGGTGTCCTGCGCGATCAGGATCATCTCTTTGACGCCCATCGCCTCTAGCTGCCGGGCTTCGCCAATGATGCTGTGCAGCGGACGACTGACCATGGTGCCTTTGATTTTGGGAATGGCGCAGAACGCGCAGGGGCGACGGCAGCCATCGGCAATTTTGAGATAGGCGCTGGCACCCTGCACGCTGGCACGAAGCACACTGCCCTCATCGCGGCCAACGGTTTCGGCGTCGGTGGGCAGATGATACAGCGGTTCGGGGTGTTTGCGCGCACGTAAACGCCCGACCAGATCGAAGATGTCCATCCAGCGGCGAGTGCCGATCACGCCATCCAACCCCGGCACTTCCTGCACCAGCGCGTCACCATAACGCTGCGAGAGGCATCCGGCGGCGATCACCATCTGCCCGCTGCGGCGGGTTTCCACTAATTCACGCAGCAGATCAATGGATTCTTGCTTGGCGGTGTTGATGAATCCGCAGGTATTGACGATCAGTATTTCGGCATCATTTGCTTCAGTTACGCCGCGCATACCATGTTGATTCAGCACCTGCGCCATGCTTTCGGAGTCAACGGTGTTTTTGGAACAGCCGAGGCTGACCAGATAATACTTATTGCCGCGAGAGGATTTCCTGGACATTGATTGTGATTCCTATAAACGCCTGAATGTGGCGAGATTTATTGTACTTGAACTGCGGGCGTAATGGATGAGATTAACGATTTAGAAATTCATCGAGTGACCGCTGATGGGCTGCGCCTACCCATAAGGGTGGGAATAACTGGCGTTCGGTTTGCAGCGCCTGTTCATAGGGTAAGGTTAGGCCAGCGCGCAGCAGGGTTTTGAGCGAACGGATTACGGCGGGATCGAGCGCGGCGATTTGGGCTGCATATTCGAGCGCGGCGGGCAAGGCTTCACCAGCGGGCGCGAGGCGGTTGGCTAACCCTAAGGATTGGGCATCTGCGGCGCTCAAAATTGTGGCGTTCAGCAGCAGATCGAGCGCGCGGCTGTAACCGACTAATCGCATCAGGCGCTGGCCGGCGCCCCAACCGGGGGTTAAGCCACGTTTGGCCTGCACGAAACCAAGACGGGCATTCGCATCTAATATGCGGAGATCACAGGCGAGCGAAATTTCGCTGCCGCCGCCAAGGGCATAGCCATTGATCGCGGCGATCACCGGATAAGGCAGATTCTCCAGCGCAATCAGCGCGTCGCCCATCAGCGCGATCATGGATTCGGCATCGGCGGCGCTGCGGCGGGCAGCGAGGTCGGCCAGATCGCCACCGCTGCAAAAGGCTTTGTCGCCAGCGCCAGTGATAATCAAGGCCGCCAGCGGCTCATTCTGTAAGGCGCGAATCTGGCTGGCGAATAGAGTCATGGCTTCACTGTCCAGCGCGTTGAGCCGCTCTGGACGGTTGAAGGTGAGAATTCCGATAGGAAATTCGGCCTGTTTTTGATACAAAATTTTTGCGTTCATGGGTCAGAAGTGTACTGAAATTTACGGGAGATGGTAGGGTGAAGGGGGCGTTTTAGCGCCGGTAAAGGGAGGTCAAGCGTTGGTGTAGATCGTTGAATGAGGGCGTTTGCATCTGCTACAATGCCGACTGACGAACGGCTTAGATTAAGGAAGCGCCGATGCGACGCTTTACACTTTTTTCGATACTGGTATTGTGCGGTTTATTGTTCGGGGTAGCGAGCAGCGCCCTTGCACAGGGCGGGCTGGATACTATCACGACGGCCAACGCTAATTTGCGCAGCGGCCCGGGTACAGAGTGGCGTACGATCACTGTGGTGATCGCGGGATCGCCGTTTCGGCTGGATGGCCGCGCGCCGGGCGATTACTGGCTGCGCGGAATTACGCCGGCTGGCGAAATTGGCTTTGTGGCGATTGATGTTTTGAATGTGACGCCGGAACAGATTGCCGGACTGCCGGAAGTGTGGGTGGAGACGCCATTCACGCTGCCGCCGCCGGAAGGTGGCGCCGTGCCGGTGGCGGCAACGCCGGTTCCGGGACAGGCGGAGGTAGTCGTGGTTTCGCCGGTAACCAGCACGTCGCCGGTACGCGGCTTCAGCTACGGCGGGCATGTGGCTGATTTCAGCCAGTTTGCCTCCGATGCGATGCATCGCGCGGGGATGACATGGGTAAAACGCCAGTGGCGCTTCCATCCGGGGCAGAATCCCGCTGAAGTTGCAGGGATGATCAATGATGCGCATGCGCGCGGCTTCCGTATTTTGCTAGGCATCGTGGGCGAGCCGGGATCGGTATTACAGCCGGGCTATTTTGACCAGTACGCGGCGTTCGTGGGCGGCGTGGCGGCACAGGGCGCCGATGCGATTGAAGTTTGGAACGAGATGAATATCGATCGCGAATGGCCGTCGGGCAGCATCAATCCGGCGCTGTACACGCAGCTTCTGGCACAGTCTTACAACGCGATCAAAGCTAGCAACCCGAATACGATGGTGATCAGCGGCGCACCCGCCCCGACAGGCTACTTTCAGGGCTGCGGCGGTGGGGGCTGCGACGATAATTATTACGTGCAGGGTATGGCGGCGGCAGGTGCGGCCAGCTATATGGACTGCATCGGCGTGCATTATAACGAAGGGATCGTACCGCCCTCGCAGACCAGCGGCGATCCGCGTGGCAACAGCAGCCACTATACGCGCTATTACAGTGGCATGGTGAACACGTATTACCGCGCATTTGGCGGCGCGCGCCCGCTGTGCTTCACAGAACTTGGCTATCTTTCGCCTGAAGGGTTTGGCCCACTGCCCGGCGGTTTTGAATGGGCGGGCGGCACTGACGTTGGCGAGCAGGCGGCATGGTTGGATCAGGCGGTGAGCATGGCTGCACAGAGCGGCCGCGTGCGCTTGTTGATCGTTTGGAATGTAGACTTTGCCGGATACGGCGCAGATCCGCAGGCGGGATACGCGATGATTCGCCCCGGCGGCGCCTGCCCGGCGTGCGATGCGCTGGGAAGTTAGAAAGCCTTCAGCCGTCACTCCACTCTTTTAGGACGAGGGATGACGCGCGCAAGATAGATGAAGCAGGAAAAACGTATCATTTTCCGGTAGGGGCGAGCATTTAGCTCGCCCGCTTACTTTAGCAGAAGGCTTATTTCCCAAGATCGTATGACCATCGAAACTCAAGACTCAGAACGTCCTTCATCTACTGGTAAATTGGGCTGCTGGATGACCGGCCTCACCACGCTGGCCTGCGCCACTGCGTTGATTTGCGCGGGGTTGTTTTTGCCCCCGGTGCGCTTGTATGACAAGCTGTTTGGGATGCAGTATACGCCGATGCCGCAGCCAGCAGCGTCTATTAGCGCCGATGGGCTGACGCTGACGCTGTTGGAAGGTGGCGACGGCACATTTGGCGCGGTGATAAGGGCTGGCGAGGGGGGCGCGCCGTCGCTGGCTTCACGCCGCGCCTTGACCCCGGCTTACACGATTGACACGACAGGCACGCTTCCGGAACGACTGGAAGTGGCGCTGGCGCTGCCTGCTGGCGCAAACCCGCTGCTGGTAGATGCGATGGGTTGGGATGAAGGCGGAACCCCCGCGCATCTGGCGGCGCAGCCCCGTGATGGATCGCTGGTGATTGAAGGGCAAGATTTGCCGCGCTATCTGGCGCTGTATGAGGCCAGCATGCCGGCACAGCCTGCGGTGCTGGTGACCTACGCGGTAACTCAAACGCTGCTGCCAGAGGTGGCAAATGTGGCCAGCGTGGTTGCGCCTTCAGGATTACAACCCACGACCAATGGCAGCCTGACTGGCAGCCTTGCGCCGGGCTTTGATCTGAGCGCGGCTTATCGGGTGACCCCGGCAGTGCGTAACTTTGCCGATCCCCGCGCAGTAGACACACAGACGATTGAAACTTTGCTAAACACAGCCCAACTGCGTAATGCTCATGCTGAACAGCTGGCGGCTTTCGCTTCGGCGGGTTATGACGGCGTATTAATTGACTATCGCGATGTGCCGCTTGAACAGCGCGATAACTTCTCAGCATTGATTGCGGCGGTTGCGGAAAATTTGCATGACACTGGCCTGCTGCTTGGCATCACGCTGCCCGCGCCGACCCGTAATGCCGAGGGAATTTGGGACAGCGGCGGCTATGATTGGCCGGTGCTTGGGCGCATTGCTGACTTTGTGCAGGTGCGCATTGACCCGGCGCTGAATATCCGGGGGGGCAATTCAACGGCATCGCCTGAAGATTTGCAAGCGTGGCTAGTGGAACAGGTGGATCGCTTCAAACTGCGGATCACGCTGCCGGCACTTTCGCTGCGTGAAGTGGACGGCACAACTGCGCCGATCGGGCTGGAACAGGCGCTTTCAGCGATGGGTAACGTGACGGTAGAAGCGGCTTCGGCGACGGCTGACGGCATCGTGCGACCCGGTGAAACGTTCCGCGCGCGGTTGGATGGCTATACCGCTGTGCAGGGCATTGATGAAAATACACAGCTTCCTTATATTGACTACAGCGATGGCGCCGAGTCTCTGGTGAGCCGCATCTGGCTGACCACACCTTCCGCATTACAGGCACGTTTAGCCCATCTGGCGCCGTATGCCATTGGCGGGGTCGCTTTCGATGATTTGATCAATCAGGGGGTAGCGCCAGGAATCGTAGATGCGATAGCGACTTACCGGATGGGGCTGCCTTCAGCGGCGGCGGGTGATGCCGCGCTGGCGCTGCGCTGGACGATTGAAAATGCCGATGGCGAGCGCGAAGAAGTGGTGACGCGGTTGGATGAACCGCTGATCGCCACGATTGCCGCGCCGGAAGGCAATTACGCGATTAACGCGGCGATTGTGAGCGGCGATCAGGCGCAGGCGCAGGCGCAGCGGGCAGGGGCGGCAGTCGCGGTGTTTGTGCCGACGATGACCTATACGCCGTCACCGACGCCGACTCTTACACCGACACCAACGGCTACGCCCACGGCAGTACCCGCGCAAGTGCAGGTCGTCTCGGTGGCGCAGTCTGAAGTGGTGGCGGCGGGCGCGCCGGGTTCGGGCAGCATTGTGGCGGGGCAGTTTGAGTACGGCGGGCATGTGACCAGCACGCAGGTGAACGCCATCGAGCAGATGCGGCGCGCGGGTATGACATGGATGAAGGTGCAAATTCGCTATTATCCCGGCATGAGTCCTTCGGATGCCGGTAATCTGGTCAATGAGGCGCACGGGCGCGGCTTCAAGCTGCTGCTGGCGGTGGTGGGCAATCCGGCGGAACTGGGCGCGGGCGGCAGCGGCTATATGCAAGGATTCGCCGGTTTTCTCGCCAGCGTTGCCGGATATGGGCCGGATGCGATTGAAGTGTGGAACGAGCCGAATCTAGATCGTGAATGGCCGGAGGGGCAGATCAGCGGGGCGATGTATGCTGAGATGCTGCGGATGGCGTATACCGCGATCAAGGGGACAAATTCTTCGGTGATGGTGATCAGCGGCGCGCCTGCACCTACCGGCGCGGAGGCGGCATATCCGGGACGAGTGCGTAACGACGATGCGTGGGTGGCCGAACTGGTGGCGGCGGGCGGCTTGCAGTATATGGACTGTTTAGGCGCACACTATAACGAAGGTATAGTTGGGCCAACGCAGCAAAGCGGCGACCCGCGCGACGGCTATTACACGCGCTATTTCCCCGGCATGCTGAACACCTACTGGCATTTAATTGGCGGGCAGCGCCCGATCTGTTTCACCGAGCTTGGCTATCTGACTCCGGACGGTTTTCCACCACTGAACGAATATTTTGCGTGGGCGCAAAATGTGACGCTGGCGCAGCAGGCGGCGTGGATTGCCGAAGCGGCGGCGCTGTCTTCGCAGAGCGGGCGGGTGCGGTTGATGATCATCTGGAATGTTGATTTTACGGTATACGGGGCTGATCCGCAGGCGGGATATGCAATTGTGCGCCCCGGCGGGGGCTGCCCGGCCTGTGATGCACTGGCGGCGGCGCGGTGAGGCCTGCCCACTGGGCGATCTCTGCCCGATTGTTTGGATGCCCGACGTTACGTTTAGTAGTGCAAGCGTAGCTTGTTTGTGGGTGAAAAATACGCCAAATTTGCAGATTTGCTGCGGGTTATGGTTTCAAAACGATGTATTATGTTGCGTGAATCTAAATAGTTGAGCCAGAAGATTATGGCACAGGCCGCTAAAGTCAAATTTCGCAAGCAGGTTCGCAGTTTCGCCTTCATCTGGGCGGGACTGACGTTTATCATGGCTGCTGCCGCGTTCATCGCAGTGTATATCTCGTTTGGCCCACTTGCTGGCAGCCCAACTTCTAACGTGGCGCTGCGCAGCGTGTCTTTGCCTACCGAAATGGCGGCCAGTAACACTGCTGCCACCCTGCAACCGACTACTGCGGCGATTGCGCCGACGGCTACGCTGGCCGCTGAAGCGATGGTGGCGCAGGCCAACACGCAGCTAATACTGGCGACGACGCGCCCGCTGGACGTGGATCATTTCGAAATGGGGACACAGGTGCAGGTCAGTTATGACCGCATGGACGAATGGACGAATGTTGCCGCGAATCAGCTTGGCGTGCCGTGGGTGAAGATGCAGGTGCGCTGGGAAAATATGGAAACCGCACCGGATCAGTATGACTGGTTTGAAACCGATACATTCCTGCCTTCAGCACGGGCGCAGGGCATGAACGTGCTGGTGTCTGTGGTGACTGCGCCGGAATGGGCGCGCGAGCCGGGCGTAGATATTAGCCAGCATGGGCCTCCCGCCGACTATGCGGATTACGTGGATTTTGTGACCGCGATGGTGGAACGCTATCCGGGCATGATTCAGGCGGTTGAGATATGGAACGAACAGAATCTGGATCGCGAATGGACGAGCGTGAACGGCCTGAGCGCCGAAAATTACGTGGAACTGCTGCGCCAGACTTATAACGGCGTTAAAGCGATTGATCCAAACATCATCATGGTCAGCGGCGCGCTTTCGCCCACTGGCGTGAGCGATGGCGTGATGGCGTGGGATGATTTTGTATATATGGATCAGATGATCGCCGCTGGCATGCTGGAGGTGGTGGACTGCATCGGCGCACATCACAATGGCTACAATATCAGCCCGACGGTGCGCTGGGATCAAGTGGAAAATGACCCGACGGCCAGCTTCCGCGGGCCGTTTGACAACCCGCATCACAGTTGGAGCTTCCGCAGCACGCTGGAAACGTACATCAACAAGGTACGGATGGCGGGCGGGGATCAGGATTTGTGCGTGACGGAATTTGGATGGGCGACGGCAGACGGGCTGGCGGGAGTGCCGCAGGGCTTAGACTTTGCCTACGATAATACCGAAGCTGAGCAGGCACAGTTCACGGTTGAGGCGCTGGATTGGATGTCAAAACTGGGCGACGTGCGGCTGGCCTTCCTGTGGAATCTGAATTATGGCCCGCAGGCGGGATGGTCGCCGGATAACGAAAATGTATCTTATTCTCTGATCGGCCCGAATTTCGATTTCCGCGAGGCGTTTGATGCCGCGCGCGATTGGAACGCTGCCTACGAACAGCAGTTTGAAACCTAAGCAGGCGTGATGACTGATGTTTCGGCGCGCACTTTTGAGCCTGAGAGCGCGGCAGCAGAAAAACCTGTGATGGTTCGCATTCTTAGCCGCGCCGCTCGCTGGATGGCGCTGGCGGTGGGCGTCGTGCTGCTGCTTACGGTGCCGATGTCGTTCAGCGATCCGTTCATGGGCTTTGCAGTGACGGAACCCCCATTTGTCCCCTTGACCTACAGCATTCAAACATTTTTATGGTGGGATACGGGGTCGGCGGGGCTGCACATGGATTGGGTGCAGCGGATGGCCTTCAGCCATGTGAAGCAGACGTTCGCATGGAAAGACATACAGCCAGAACCGGATGTTTGGCATTTCGAACGCGCGGATCAACTGCTGGCGGCGCTTGAAGATAAGAATCTACGGGTGGTGGCAAGGCTGACGGACGCGCCGCACTGGGCGCACCCAAGTTTGCCAGATTATCCCGCTGAGATCGTGGATGTGCCGCCGGATGATGTGCAGGATTTTGCGATATATTGCGGTACGCTGGCGAGCCGATATGCCGGACGGATTGATGCTTATCAAGTTTGGAATGAGCCGAATTTAGCACGCGAATGGGGCGGGCGCACGCCGGATGCCAGCAGCTATGTGGCGTTGTTGGGGGCGTGCAGCGAGGCGATTCGCGCGGCTGATCCGGGAGCGATCATTATTTCAGCGGGGCTAGCGCCGACCGGGAATTATGACGCGAATGCCCTGCCTGATGATGTGTATCTACAGCAAATGTACGATCAGGGCTTCCAGCAGTATGTAGATGTGGTGGGCGCGCATGCGCCGGGCTATTCACCGCCAGCGGTGCCGCCTGAGGATGGTGTGGGGGGCTACCGCTTTTTCACTTTTCGCCGCCCTGAAGACCTGCGCCGGATTATGGTGCGTAACGGAGATGCCGCGCGGCAGATGGCCATTCTGGAAACGGGCTATACGACCGACCCGATACACGAATCAATGGCGTGGTTTGCCGTGAGCGAGCCGGATCAGGCGCGCTATTTGGTTGAAGCATACACCTTTGCTGCTGAACATTGGCGGCCGTGGGTGGGGCTGATGAGCGCGATCTACATTGCCGATACCCAGTGGATGCCGGAAAATGAAGAGTACTGGTGGGCAGTGACCACGCCGGAAGGGTATACTCGTCCCGCTTATATTGAACTGGCGAACATGGCGAAATTCTGCGGCGATCATATGCTGCCGCCGCGGGTGCCTGACAGTGCCGAGGCTTTAGGTCTTGCCCCCGTCTATCCTTGCAGTTAGCTATTTTTTTCATTTACTGGCGACCGTTATTTGGATTGGCGGCCTCGCTATTTTGTCGGGGCTGGTGATTCCGGCGGCGCGAAAATCGCTGGTCGAAAACCCGCAGACTGCCGCATTTTACGCGGGGCTGCGCAAGCGTTTTTACCCGCTGGTCAACCTGAGTCTGGTGGTGCTGCTGATCACTGGCATCGCGCAGATGTCGGCAGATGAGCACTATGAGGGTGTGCTACAATTCTCCAACGATTGGAGCATGGCGCTGCTGCTGAAGCATATCGCCTTTGTGGGGATGGTGATCTGCGGTTTAGCGATGCAATATCTGGTTGCGCCGGCTCTGGAACGAGCAACGCTGCTGGCCGCGCATGGCAAAGGCGATGCTGCGGAAATGGAGCGCCTGCGCCGCCGTGAAAACCGACTGGCATGGCTGACTCTAGGGATAGGCATTCTGGTGCTGGCGTTTACGGCATGGGCAACTGCGTTGTAAGGCGCTTATCACGATACTGCTTCCTCAGAGTATAACGAACTTATCACGAGGCATTTTGTCAAACCGTCTTGCTTTCTGGATTGCCGTCCTTGTTTTGCTTGCTGGCGCATTCCTACGTTTTTATCAACTTTCGTCGCTGCCGCCGGGATTGAACGAGGCGGAGATAGTGGATGCCCGTATCTCGGAAACGGTGCGACAGGGACGCCCTGAAATCTTTTTCAGGGTTGGGGATCACGGGCGAGAAGGAACCTATCCGGTTCTGCTGGCATCTTTTACGACCACGGTAGGTGGGGGGGTGCTTACCACACGCCTGCTTTCAGTGTTTGCCGGAATGCTAGCGATGGCTGCGGTGTACGCACTTGGTAAACGTTTATATGGCGCGCCTTCGGGGTTGGCGGCATTGGCTTTGATGGCGGTGAGTATGCTGCCGATTGTGCTTTCGCGGGCAGCGGTGGCTGAAAGTTTAACGCCATTTTTGACGGCAATGACCATACTGCTGCTTTCGCGGGCATACCCGATCTTTGGCAAGCCGCAGACTGGTGAATCGACGGTCACTTTTGCGATGTTGGGCAGTTTGTTAGGGTTGAGCTTCTATATTACGCCAGCCGCCTTCACTAACGCACTGACGGCAGCAATCTTCATCGCTTATTTGCTGATTACCCGACAGCATCTAACACGGCGCACGCTGAGTCATACATGGTTTGCGCTGGTTCTGCTGATCGTGATTGTGACGCCGTATTTGATTGCCAGCCTGCAAAACCCGGGGGTTTCGGGGGCGGCGCGGGTATTTGATAACACGATCACCACGCCGATACAGGCGGCGATCGCGGGCATTAGCGGTATTTTCTTCGTGGGCGATAGTAATCCGCTGTGGAACTTACCAGAACGCCCGCTGCTTGATCTAGTCAGCGGCATGCTGATGGTGGTTGGCCTGGCGGTTTCGATACGCGGATGGCGGCAGCCCCGGTTCATGCTGGTGTTGATTGCGCTGGCGATGACTGCACCCCCGGCGCTGCTTTCCAGTACCAGCCCGAATTTCCTGCGCATGGCCTCACTGCTGCCACTGCTGATGGTCCTGTTTGGCTTAGGCGTCACGGCGCTGTATCGCAGTTTACATTCGGGGGAAGCGCGAATGGTGGCGGCGGTGGCGCTGACGGGATTGGTGATTTTCAATATTCAGTGGACGATGCGGGACTTATACGGCAACTGGCCTGCTGAAGAGGACGTGCAAGCGGCCTATAACAGCCGGATCGGGGCGTTTGCCCGCTATTTAGATGATACGGTGGCAGATTACCCGACGGTGATTTGCTCTGAGACACTGAGGCCGCCGCAGTCGCCCACTCAATTAACTGACCCGCAGTTATTGGCGCTGATGATGCACAATCAGAGCGCGCCGCTGCGCTATGCTGATTGCCGCGCGGCGATAGTCTTTCCCGAAGGTGGAGACGCAGCGCAGGCGGTGTTTTTATCGGGCGAGACTATTGAGTCGGCAAATCCGCTGGTGCAGGGCTGGTTAGCGCGGGGGACGCCGGTTGAATATGCCGCTATCCCTGAAGGATCGGTGATCCGCTTCGATGTTGAAAGGGTGCTGGCGGATACGGTGGGCGCGTTTACGACGACCGCGCCGGCGTCGTTTGCGCCGGAATCGCCGGGTGGTAAAGAAGTGGTGGCGATGCCGGTTCGTTTTGGCGGCAACATTACGCTGTTAGGTTATGTGCGCGATTGGACGGAGACGCTTTTTCCGGGCGAAGTCTTTTCTGTGCCTACCTACTGGCGTATAGACGGGACTGTCCCGCAAGACCTGCGACTGTTCACCCATCTTCAGAGCGATCCGGCGGCGATGCCCGTCGCGCAGACGGATACGCTGGACGTGCTGCCGAATACGCTGCAACCACGGGATGTTGTGCTTCAAGTGACGAATATTATGCTGCCGTGGACGATTCCCGATGGCAGTTACAGCCTCTCTGTGGGCGCGTATGAGGATAATCTCGACGTGCGACTGTCCGTTTATGATGGCGATTATGAACGCGGCAACCGGCTGTTTATTGGCGAAGTTACGGTTGGAAATTCATAAAGGCATTTGAATGTTTGAAATTGTGTTTTTGGGCACGTCTGCATCGGCGCCATCTATCCGGCGGGGGCTGTCCTCGCAGGCGGTGCTGGCCGGTGAATATCGCTTCCTGATTGACTGCGGCGAAGGGACTCAGCGCCAGCTTCTACGCAGCGGGATCGGTTTTAAGCGGATGAATCACATTTTACTCACGCACAGCCATCTGGATCATATTCTGGGGCTAGGCGGGCTGGTTTCGACGTTTGCGCGCTGGGAAAATCTGGAAACGCTGGACATTTATGGCAGCCGTAATACACTGGAACGGGTGCATTCGCTGCTTTTTGGGGTGGTGCTGGGCTATGAGCGCCTGCCGGTGGAGATCAAACTGTTAGAGTTAGACCCTGGCACATTCTTCACCGCCAAAGATTTTACGGTGACTGCGTTCCCGGTGGTGCATCGAAACAGCGGATCGCTAGGATACGTGTTTCAGGAAAATACGCGACGCCCATTTCTAGTGGAGAAGGCGGCGGCGTTGAATATTCCTGCGGGGCCAGAACGCGGACAACTAGTGGCGGGGCAAGCGGTCACGCTGGCAGATGGGCGAACAATTCAGCCGGATATGGTGCTGGGCGATCCTATTCCCGGCGCGCGCATGGTGTACATTGGCGATATTGGCCGGTTAGATAATGTGCGTGAGGTGGTGGCAGGCGCGGATACGCTGGTGATTGAAGCGACATTTCTGGATGCGGATGCGGATACGGCGGCGCGCTTCGGGCATATTACGGCGGGGCAGGCGGCACGATTGGCTTTAGAAACCGGCGTGCGCTCGCTGATTCTGACGCATGTTTCGCGGCGCTACCGCGAAATAGAGATCATTAACGAAGCGTGCAGTATTTTTCCTGAGGCGGTGGTCGCGCGCGATCTGGATCATTTTGTAATCCGGCGTGGGCAGCCATGCATTAAACTTTCACGGGAAGACAGCCGCGCGCGAAATCCTGAGCCTCATCTTGAGGTCGAAGAACCGGACGCTTAATTTGCGACTACTTGCAACTGGTGCTTCGGGGAAAAGGCGGGGTTATTTACACTTTTGACCTGAAACTATTGTGAGAAATATCAAATTTTGTCTATACTGTAAGCTATTACTGTTTTTATATGACTTCGCAGGGTTCTGAGAGGACGATGATATGAAACGCAACTCGCGCTCGTTGGCAGTTCAGCTGCTTCTGGTGTTTATCGCGCTGATGATGTCCGCTGCCGCGCTGCCTGCCTTTGCGCAGAACCCGGTTGCCAGCGTCAATACCGGAGCGGCAAATCTTCGATCTGGCCCCGGAGTGGCGCATGGTTCGATAGGCACGCTGCCGTTTGGTTTTGGCGTGAACCTGACTGCCCGCAACGGCATGGGCGATTGGGTGTTCGTCACGTTGAACAATGGGGTGCAGGGCTGGTTGAGCACATCGGTGTTATTCACGGCCTACCCAATTGCGAACTTGCCGATCAATGATACGGCTGCCGCTTCGCAGTTGGTGCCCTTCGCCACGGTAACTTCTGGATCGGTGAATATGCGACAGCAGCCTGACCCGAACTCGGCGGTTGTGACGGTGCTTCCGCAGGGGCAGCGGGTTGACCTACTTGGCCGCAACTATAACGGTTCATGGGCGCAAGTGCGCCTGACCAACGGCCAGACAGGCTGGGTGATTGCTGGCGGCATCAATGCTTCGGTGCCAGTTCGCAGCCTGACTCCAGCGGACGGCTCGGTGGCAGCGCCGATTGCCCCGAATGTGAATACAGGCAACAGCGGGCAAAGCTCGGGCGGCACTTACTATGTGGTTGCAGCAGGTGATTCGCTGTCACGAATTGCACAGCGCCACGGCGTGAGCATGTATTCGCTGATTGTTGCCAACAACATTGCGAACCCGAACCTGATATTTGCGGGGCAGACGATTTACATCCCCCGCTAGGAAGTTTTCTTAGATAAATGAAAAAAGGGCGGCAGAAATGTCGCCCTTTTTTATTGCGCTTTTGTATGAAGTTTGGCTTTGATAGTAAGTACGCCGCGCACAAATAAAAACGGGGCTGATTTCAGCCCCGTTTAATCACTGGAGAGAGTCTTACTTGCTGCGTTTACGGAGGAACGTGGGAATTTCGATACTCTCTTCATCGTACACCCGTGAAGGGCGATAGGGCTGCGGGGCAGGCGGCGGGTTCACGACCTCAACTTCCTGCTGCTGTGGCTGTGAAGACGCCGCGGCAGAGGTAGAGGTGGGGGTGCCGTACTGCTGCATGGTTGGCTGCTGACCCGGCTGAGCGGGTGGCAGAGATGCGGCGGGCTGCTGTGCCTGTACCTGCGGCCTGCCTGCGGGTGACGGCTGCGGGCTGCGGGCTGCGGGTGCGCCCGGTTTGTTAAATGCAGGCTGTACGTCAGGGCGGTTCTTGATACGGCTTTGTTCAAAGCCGGTGGCAATGACGGTTACGCGAACTTGATCGCCCATATTCTCATCAATCTGAGCGCCGAAAATCATGTTGACTTCAGGATGCGCGCTGTCCCGGATCAGGGCGGCGGCTTCGCTAACTTCAAATAGGCTGAGTCCCGGCCCGGCGGTGATGTTGAAGAGAATACCGCGCGCGCCGTCTATGGTAACATCGAGAAGGGCGCTGCTAATAGCTGCTTCTGCTGCACGGCGGGCGCGGTCATCACCATCAGCGCGGCCAACGGCCATCAGCGCAGCGCCGCCTTCGCTCATGATTGCGCGTACGTCGGCAAAGTCAAGATTGATCAGCGCGGGAACGGTGATCAATTCAGAGATGCCTTGAATGCCCTGCCGCAAAACATCATCGGCAAGGGAGAAAGCTTGCTGCAAGCTAGAGCGCTTGTCAGCGATTTGCAATAGACGGTCGTTCGGGATGACGATCAGTGTGTCCACTTGAGATTTCAGGGCATCAATGCCGGACTCTGCGGAGGTCTGGCGTTTCGCGCCTTCAAAGGTGAACGGGCGGGTGACGACGCCGATAGTGAGGGCGCCCAATTCCTTGGCGATTTGCGCGACTACGGGCGATGCGCCGGTGCCGGTGCCGCCGCCCATGCCGCTGGCAATGAAGATCATGTCTGCGCCGCGCAGCACTTCATAAAGCTCGTCGGCGCTTTCTTCGGCTGCCTTGCGGCCAATCTCCGGGTTGCCGCCCGCGCCCAAACCGCGAGTGAGCTTATCGCCAATACGCACGCGCGTTTTGGCTTTGGAAAGCATCAATGCCTGATTATCGGTATTGACGGCGATGAAATCGACGCCCCCCAGCCCTTCATTGATCATCCGGTTGACGGCATTGCTACCACCGCCCCCAACACCGACCACTTTGATCGCCGCAAAATTCTCGCCCGGAGTGAGCATATCCATAGGTGCTTCCCTCGTAAGTTCAGTCTTCCCCAGAACAGGATCGAAGTGCGTGGTGCAACTACATTGTACTGACATTTGTAGTATTTAAGACTTAACGCAACTTTACCCAATTTTTCCCACAGATGCAATCTACGCTCTTAAAAATAGGATGAAAAATATCTCAAATTAGGCGCGATTATGAAGGATAGAATTGTGATCTTGTAAGACAAGGTTTGATATAGATGAGAAACGTTTGGAAATTGTATACTAAAGCTTTCATAATGGTTAACTATATGGATGAGAAAGCCAGAGTGAGCCGATAGGAAAAGGCGATACAGGTTTCGGAATGAGCCATATTTCCTATACTGGCATGTCAAAATTGCGCGGTATTGGCTGTCTCATCCTTCATCTGGCAGCAGGCGTTTGAACATATCGCCAAGGCGCTTGCCAATGCTTTTGGATGATCCACCGCCGTTGCTGGCGGGTGATGTGGTGGAGAGCGTGTCCATTTGCAAGCCCAGTCTTAAGAGGCCGATGCTGGTGCTGAATGCCGGACTGCGTAGGGTATCGGCCATGCCGGTTAATTTTTCAGGGCGGGCAATACGAACCGGGCAGCCGAGTACTTCAGCAGCCACATCGCGGATTCCGGGAAGCAGCGCGCAGCCGCCAGTTAGCACTGCGCCAGCGCGCAGCAGATCGTCATAACCAGATCGCTTAATTTCGTTCTGTACCAGCTCGAAAATTTCGCTGACGCGGGCTTCAATCACCATCGCCAGATCGCCGCGCTTGATCTCTTCGGGCATGCCCTCGCCAAATGGCTGTACGAGGAAGGTTTCTGTTTCGCTAACGCCCTTTTCGCGGGCGAAGCCATGTTGAACTTTAACTGCTTCAGCAACGTCAAAGGAGACGTGCATCCAGTGGGTAATATCGTTGGTGATCATGTCGCCACCAACGGGGATTACCGCTGAATGCCAGATCGTGCGCTCAACGAAGATGCCAATATCGGTTGTGCCGCCGCCAATATCAATGACGACAACGCCCATATCGCGCTCAACGTCTGTTAGCACCGCATCGCCGGAAGCCAGCGGGTTGAGGATGAACCGATCCGGGAATACGCCTGCTGCTTGCACTGACTGTTCAAGATTGGCGACGCTGGAGGTGGATACCGTGATGATATGCACTTCGGCATCTAACCGGAAGCCGTGCATGCCCAGCGGGTTGGGGATGTGATCCTGCCCGTCCAGCGAATAGGATCGCGGCACAACATGCAGCACTTCGCGGCTGTGCGGAATAGCAATAGCGCGGGCATTTTCGATAGCGCGATCCATGTCTACGCTGGTTACGCCGCGGTTGCCAACTAAGCCGACTGTGCCTACGCTGTTGATCGAGGCCATATGGCTGCCAGCAAGGCTGATGAATGCGCGGCTGATATCGTAACCGCTGACGCGCTCGGCCTTGTGCACAGAGGCGGCAATAGCCGTAGAAAGGGCAGTCATATCGGTGACGGTGCCCTTTTTCAAGCCGCGCCCCGGCTCAATGCCAAGACCGACGATGAAAATATCTTCAGGGCGCACTTCCCCGACAATGGTGCAAACTTTGGTTGTGCCTATATCAATACCGACGACTAAATCACCCATAGTCTTGCAAAGATTTCCTTAGCCAGTTAAAACGTCGAAATCCAGGGACGATCAGGATTGATGACATACACCGCGCGGGGGGTTACTCCACGTGCAAGCGCATCCTCAATAATATCACCATAGAGCGTTAATTTTTCAGGCATACCGCTGCCAATACCTAGCCACACTTCCCAACCACGGCTGTCGTTGAAGCCCAGACCGAAATCGGGGTGATAGCGCAGCATTTGTAAATCGGGCAGCAGCGCTTGCAATTGAAGTGCCCCGGCGATCACATCGGTGCTTACAGAAGCGCCGGGCGGCCCATCCATTAAAGTATCGGCGGAAATGCGCAGCAGGTCTTGCCTGTCTGTACGCTGGCGCATGACACGCCCGTTCACGTCTACCCACGTGGCGATTCCTGCCTGTTCCCAGACAAGCGCAGGCTCGCGTTCATCAATAATCAACTGCACCATCGGGCTGCCCCAACCGATGCTGACCTGAGCATCAGCGACAGATGGAGACTGCAAAAGATTTTGACGCACCTGCTGCGGATCAATCCAGAAAACATGAACGCCAGCGATACCCGAAAGCGCGAAGACTTCTCGATCATTGAGATATTCCAGCCCGCCTACCGAGACGCTGTGTACGTAAAAGACGTCTGTCGCAAAGAAGACGGCTAGCAAAATGATCAGGCTGACAACAATCAGCCCGCTGAACAAGCGCCAGGGAACATTGGCGCGGTTATTCACTTGCTGCGGCGCGGGGCGCTCCCCGGCATCAACACCAGCATTTGTTCCCCGGTAAATGGCAGGGTTTCTGCTGGATGTGCGCGAACGCTCTGAAGCGGGGCGGGCTGCGCGGCGAGTTTCGCGGGTGCTGGAGGCCATCGCGTGGATCACCGACTACAACATTGAGAGTATGAGGGAATCATACACGAAAAGAGTGCCTACAACCAATTAAGAGACACAACGGTTTTCTTACCAGTCGCCAACAAATTCTACTTCCGGCTCAAGGATAACCCCGGTTTCCCGTGTTACGACATCGCGCACGTGTTCGATAAGGGCGCGATAATCTGCGGCGGTGGCGCCGGCGCTGTTGATGAAAAAATTGGCGTGTCTGGATGAAATCTGGGCGCCGCCAACGGTGTAACCTTTCAGCCCGCAGCTTTCGATCAGGCGACCAGCGTAATCGCCGGGCGGATTTTTGAAGATGCTGCCGAGGCTGGCGCCGGTGGGCTGCGAGTGTTTTCGATAGGCGACAAATTCGTCCATCGTGGCGTTGATCGTTTCAGGATTGGCGGGCCGAAGCGATAAGGTGACATTCAATACGATGAAACGGCGATCCGGGCGTTTTTTGAGCGACGAGGCGCGATAGGCATAGCTCAAATCTTGATTCTGGAGGGTTATCTCACCCTGCTCAAAATCGTAAACCTGCAATGCTGTGAGGATGCCGGCTATATTCCCGTTATGCGCCCCGGCATTGTTGACCGCTGCGCCGCCGACGGTGCCGGGAACGCTGGCGGCCCACTCAAGGCCAGACAATCCACGTTTAGCGCATTTTCGCGCGAGGGCAGTGAGGCCGTGGCCGCCGCTTGCTGTGACGCTGGTTTCCCCGAAATCTACCTGCATAATGCGGTTGATGACCACCAGCCCCCGCACCCCCCGGTCACTGATCAGCACGTTTGCGCCGCTGCCAAGAATGCGAGTTGCTATGTTTTCCGCCCACGCCGCGGAGACAATTTCTACGAGGCGCGCGCTGGAGTCGTTCTCAATATACAGCCACTCGGCGGGGCCGCCGAGCCGCAGCGCCGAATATCGGGCCAGCGGCTCATTCGGGCGAAGATAGGGGAGGAAATCTGAAGGGAAGGTCATAAGAAACTCTCATCCGTGCCTCTCTCCCTCAAAGCTGAAGAGAGGATGCTTTTTGGGATACAGAGGCACATGGTAACGAGCTTATAGGGGCGAATCCGGACACCCCATGTGAGTGGGGGAATATATCGCTACGTTTTTGGTTCATTTTTCAACTTCAGAAGGTTAAGAAATTCGTACCCGATTCTATTCCCATCGCCAGCGCTCATCAGCACAACCGCGGCAGGTGGGGTAACTTCAGCCAGCAGGGTTTGAACGGCAACATCGAATGATGGCACAAACCGCGCATCTGAATGCTGAACAGCCGCGGCGGTGGCTGCGCCAGTGATGCCGGGGAAATTTACGGCCTGTTCACGGGCGGCGTAAATCTCTGTGACCAACACATGATCGGCGTGGGTGAAAGCACCGGCATACTGAGACATAAATGTTTGTGTGCGGCTGTAGGTATGTGGCTGCCAGATCGCCCAGATGTGCCGGTCAGGATAGCGGGAACGGGCAGCTTCTAATACGGCGCGAATCTTTGCCGGATTGTGCGCATAGTCATCAATCACCGCAATATTGCCAATTTCACCGAGGGTGTCAAAGCGGCGGCCTACACCGTTGAAGGTGGCGAGTGCTTTGGCGGCGGCTTCCGGTTGGATGCCAAGCTGTTGGCTTGCGCGAATTGCGGCGACTGCATTTAAGACATTGACGTGGCCTGGCACGCGCAGATGAACGTTGCAAATAAGTTCCAGATGACCGTTTTTGACGAGGTTGAAAGAAGTGCCGCCCCCCTCTGGAGAGATTTCTTTTGCCAGCCATTCCCCGGAACTGCGGGCGCCATACCCCCAGACAGACAGTTCTTCACGAAAACGATAACGTAATTGCAATGCGCCGGGATCATCTGCGCAGAAGATCACCTGCCCATCTTCAGGTAATAATGCAATGAACTGTTCAAAGGCGTGATGAAAAGCTTCCGGTGTTTTGAAAAAATCGGGATGATCCCATTCAATGTTGGTGACAATGGCGATATTCGGGCGCAAACCGAGAAACATATAGTCGTATTCATCAGCTTCGATCACGAACACCTTTCCACTGCCTGCTGAGGCGTTAGTGCCGCTGGTTTTGAGCGTACCACCGATGATGTAGCCCGGGTTCATGCCGGTTTCGATCAGGGTGTGGGCGAGCATGGCGGTTGTGGTGGTCTTGCCGTGTGAGCCAGCGACGGCGATCACGGTTTGCCCACGCATCACGTCAGCGATGATGTCTGAACGTTTGTAAACGGGAATGCCGCGTTTTTCGGCGGCTTCAACTTCGGGATTGCCTTTGATCGCTGATGAGATTAGCACGCAGTCGGGCGTGTTTTCAGTGATGTGCGCGGCATCGTGACCGGCATAAATGATCGCGCCCTCACGTTCCAGCGCTTCCGTATAGCTATTCAGGGCGCGGTCACTGCCAGAGACGCGATAGCCCTGTTCCAGCAGCACACGGGCGATGGCCGACATGCCAACGCCGCCAATGCCGATCAGGTGAACGTGAGAGGGGGGGAGGGGTAAAGTCAAGGTGAAATTCTGAGTGCTGAGTGCTGAATGCTAAGCGAAAAACAGGGAATATTCAACATATCTTGATTGCAAAGGAAATGATTTTTCAGAGTCAACATCTTTACTCAGGACTCAGAACCCGGCACGCAGAACTAAATTAGTACCAGCACGACGACGAACAGGAAAATGACAGCGACAGCAAGCAGATCGCCGTTGCCGCCGGGGCCGCCGCCAAGCACGATTAGCGGAAGCAGGCTGCGCGCGCCATCGGCAGGCGAACCGGGCGCGGGGGCGATGACATAAGGGCTAAGCGGATATTCGTTGATGTCAAGGAAATACCAGAGCGTGCCCCAGATCAGGTAGCCGTTGAGAAAGCCGAGAATTGCGCCCAGCACGCTGTTCTGATAATCGGAACGTCCTGCGCTTCCCCCGCCGCCGGAACGGAGTTCGTTGCCGAATACTGTGCGTGTTTGATAGGCGAAAAAAACGACAGCGGCGAAAATAGCGATCTGGATCAGCAGTGATTGCGAAGCATCTACATTCGCCAGTAAGGTGCCGCGCAATATGGCATCAAACTGAAAAAGCCCGAACAAAGCCAGCACAATACCTGCTGTGCCGATAAGTTCACGTTTCCAGCCGCGATTCCAGCCCAGCACTGAAAACAGAATGGCAAGCACCCACATCAGCGCTGAAAGATCGATCATGCTTTGCTTCTCGCTTCCGCCAGTTGCAGGAGTTCTTCTGCAAGATTACGCGCGCCGTCGGGCGAAGCTGCCCCGTCAGGCTGTGCCAGCGCAAATGCTGCCGCGCGCATTGAGTTTAGCCGCGCATCTCCGTTTATCAAGGCGTTGATTTCTGATAAAAGCTGCGCGTTCATATCTTCGTCCCGCATGACCAGCGCTGCGCCGCGTTCTGCTAGCCAATCAGCGTTGGTTTTCTGGTAACGCCATGCAAAGGGATAGGGTACTAGAATAGACGGCAGCCCGAAATAGGGCAGCTCGCCAAGCGTACTTGCGCCAGCGCGGCAGATGCAGAGATCTGCTGCCGCCATGGCTAAACCCATCTCGCTGTGCAAATACGGAAAAGCATGATAATGATCCAGCGGCAGGTTCAGCGCCGCAAGCTGGCTTTGAAGGGAGTCCCAATCCAGCGTGCCGGTAACGTGGATCACCTGAACACTCCCGGCAAGCAGCTCCGGCAAAATTTTGATGAGCGCCTGATTGATGGTGCGGGCGCCCCGGCTGCCGCCGAAGACCAGCAGGGTTTTGCGAATTGCTTCTAACTGAAAATGCGCGATTCCAGCCGGGCGGGTTGCTGCGCGCATCTGTTTGCGAATCGGATAGCCGGTGACGATCATTTTTTGTTCAGGTACGAACTGCTTGCTGTCTTTGACGGTCACGGCAACGCGGCGAGTAAGAGGTTCTAATCGCTTGATGGCCAATCCCGGCTCAACATCTGGCAGATAAATTAGTGCTGGAACGCGACGCAGCCATGCTGCCAGCGCCACGGGAAAGCCGACCCATCCGCCGGTGAGCAGCAAGGTTTGCGGGCGGTAGCGCCCGATCAGCCGCCACGCTTGAATCGTGCCTGCGACCAGTTGAAACACGCTGTTGATCCGGCGCACTAAACTGACCCCGTTGAGCGGGCCAGCGCGAACCTGATCGAATGTTTCAAACTGGATCTGTGCTTCTTCAACTAAAGGGCGGGCAAAGTCACCCACGCTGTCTACGAAATGCAGATGCGCGCCGGGCGATTCATCAAGCACTGCCTCCGCCGCTGCGAGGGCTGGATAGACGTGTCCACCGGTTCCCCCAGCCGCGATCATCAGTCGCACCGCTTGATCTCCCTTCAGGTATGGATTGGCGCGCTGACACTCGCGCCACACTGAGCAGCAAGCCCGCACCAGCCATGACCACCACTAGCGATGAACCGCCAAAACTGATGAATGGCAGCGCAACGCCGGTCGGGGGGATGAGGCTGAGCATCACCGCTATATTCAATAGGGCTTTGATCACGATCCAGAGTGTAATACCGCCTGCCAGCAGCATGCCAAAGGGATCCACCGAGCGGCGCGCAATCGTAAAGCCGCGAAACGCCAGCATAATGAACAGGAACACGACGAATGCCGCGCCCAATACGCCGAGTTCTTCACCGATAACAGCGAAGATACTATCTGTGTGAGGAGCAGGCAGGAAGCCAAACTTTTGCGTTCCAAGCCCAAGCCCTACGCCCGTCCAGCCGCCGTTAATGAAGGCGATGATCGCTTGTTGTGCGTGGTATGAAGCTTGCGAAAGGTCGGTCAAACTGCTGGTGAATCCGCTGACACGGCCTTGTGCGTAATCAAACATGTTGTAAACCACATAGGCAGCGACGACCAGTAGAGCGAATACGCCGCCCAGATAGTAGATGTTTGCGCCGGCCAGAAAATACATGATGCTGGCGACCATAAAAATAGTGACGGCGGTAGAAAGGTCAGGCTGAAGCACGATCAGCCCGCCGACGATGCCCAGTAAAATGATGAATGGCACCAAGCCATTCAAGAAACTTTGCACCTTGCGATTCTTGGAACTAAGCCATGCTGCCATGTAGACCACGACGACTAATTCGGCCATTTCGCCCGGCTGGTAGGAGCCGTTGAGCAGCGAACGGCGCGCGCCCCACAGCTGATCGGAAAAGGCCAGCACCGCGATCAGCGCCCCGACGGTCAGCAGCAGCGCAACCACGGCGAATCGTTTCCAAATGCGGTAATCAAACAGCGCGAAAAGCACCAGCAGCACAACGCCGATGACCATATTGCGGATATGCTGGATCAGAATGGCGGTTTCGCTGCCGAAATCGGAATATGCCCAGTCGAAGGTGGTGCTGTAGACCATCATTGCGCCAATGGCCAGCAGCAGCACATAGGTAATCACCAGCGGCGTATCTAACGTTGCTAGAAAACCCCGCTTACGCACGGCGGGGCGTTTCGCGTCCATTGGCTCGCTTGCCACTGTGCGGGCAGGCTGCACGATGCGCGGCGCAGCGCGGGTAGATGCGGCAGCGTCGAGATCATCTGTAAATTCAGGGGCTACGTTTTGCGCCATGAGGCATCCGCTGTATTCAATGCGGGCGAAACCAGATGTGATGAGCAGATAACGGCTAAAAGAATCTTCACAATCATCTATTCTGATTGTAACGACATTGTCCTGTTTGGCAATTAAAGGGCATTAACCAGCGCGCGAAAATGCTCGCCGCGTGCGGCAAAGTCAACATAGGCATCATAGCTGGTGCCGCCCGGTGAGAGCAGCACCATATCGCCGGGATGAGCTACAGAAACGGCCTTGACAAGCGCAGCATCCAGCGTGGCAACCTGTGAGATGCTGGCGGGATCAGCTTTGAGTTTGCGAGCAGCTTTCATCACCAGCGGGCCAACTTCACCAAAGACGATGATCTGGCGCGATTTTTCCAGCGCCAGCGCGAGCATTTCATCCCATGGTAACTTCTTGTCGCGGCCACCGAGCAGCAAGATCAGCGGCTCATCAAAACTACGCAGCGCCGCCGCCACCCGTTCAGGCGCAGTGGCAATGCTGTCATTCACGTAGGTAATGCCGTCCAGTGTGCGCACGATTTCTAACCGGTGTGGTACGCCGCGAAAGGCGCGCACCGCTTCGAACAGTACATCGGACTTCACCCCCGCGGCGCTCGCCAGCGCGCAGGCAGCTAACACGTTTGCGAGGTTGTGTTCACCGCGTAGATTGACTTCGCTGCGATCACCCACCACATGCGGTTTGCGATCCGAGCTGCATAGACCGCTGAGGATGAAGCGATTGCCCGCAAGGAAAGCGCCATCAGGGATCATTTCGTATAGGCTAAACCATGCTAACTGCGCGCGCACTTCGCCTGCGAGTTCGCGGGAGATTGCGTCATCCCGGTTCAGGATGACTACCTGCTCTGGTTCCTTCTGATGTAGAAATATATTGGCTTTGGCGCGGGTATAGGCTTCCATTGTTCCGTGACGGTCAAGATGGTTGGGAGTGATGTTGGTGATGCAGGCGAAATCCGGGCTAACGGTCATCAGTTCCAGTTGAAAACTGGACAATTCCATGGCCACGAAATCGCTGGGGTGAATATTCGGCAGCACATCGAGCAGCACCTCACCGATATTTCCGCCAACCCATGTTTTATAGCTGGCAGCGTTCAGGATGCTGCCCGTCAATGAAGTCGTGGTCGTTTTACCGGCACTGCCGGTTATGCCTAGCACCGGGGCGGGGCAGCGCTCCAGAAAAAGCTGCGCGTCGTTTGCCAGCGGGATGCCGCGCCGAATCGCCCCCTTGATGATCGGTAGGGTCAGTGGAACGCCGCCAGAAACCAGCACGAGGTCCGCGTTTTTGAGCGTGGCGACGCGCTGGCTGCCCAGCACGAATTCGACATCGGGGTAATCTTCAGGATTAAGGTTGAGTTCTCCGGCAGTTTTGGAGTCGCTAACGACGACATTTGCACCGATGGTGGGCAGCCAGCGCGCAAGCGCCTTTCCCTGCCGGGCAAAACCGATAACGACGACTCTTTTGCCGTATAGTGGATCGTGAGATGAATTCATTGCATTGATTGAATGGTTATCGTAAAAACGAACGTCTGTTCGTCATCATAGCCTGTAGTTTCAACTTTGAACAGCATGAACTGCTTGTTCAGGGATGACCTGCTGCTGCGGGTGAATATTAGCGTATTCATGCGCGCGATCACAAACGCCGCAGTTCATCGGCAATCTGTATTTTGGATAGATAGTGTTCCAGACCTAGCAGGCGGGTGAAGGTTTGCACAGCAATTTTGCCTATTCAAAACCGGTGTTGGAGGGCAATTATACCAACGCCAGCGCCACCCCTACGATGGCTGAGAGCATCCCGACCAACCAGAAGCGCTGTACGACCTGCGTTTGGCTCCAGCCGCTAAGTTCAAAGTGATGATGCAGCGGCGACATTTTGAACAGACGCTTGCCTTTGGTGCGTTTATAATAGGCGACCTGCAAAATCACGGTCAGGGTTTCAGCAACCGGTACGATGGCGATGATCGGCAGCAGCAGCCATTGACCGGTCATGATGGCGATAGTTGCCAGTGTCGCGCCGAGTGCCAGCGAGCCAATATCACCCATGAAAAGCTGTGCTGGATGCGCGTTGTACCATAGAAAGGCGAAACACGCCCCGACCATAATGAAGCAGAACTGTACTAGAAAAATTTGCCCCTGTAACAGCGCGATCACGCCGTAAGCGGCAAAGGCGCTGGCGATGATAATTCCGGCGAGACCATCCAAACCGTCGGTTAGATTAGTGGCATTTGAAAAACCGACAATCAGAAAAGCAGATATCGGAATGAACAGGATTGGATGCAGAGGAATGGCAAAATTGAGCAGCGGAATAGGAATCTGATTGGCAAACTGAAAGCCGCCGTCATAAAGCGAGATGATCGCCGCGGCGACCAGCGCCAGCATGATTTGCATCGCCATTTTGACGCGCCCGGAAATGCCTTCGCCGCGCGGGCGTGTTCCCCGTGAGCGACGGATGCCCTGCCAATCATCATACATGCCTAGCAGCGCGAAGCTGAACATGACGAAAAGGGGCAGCAGGATGCTGGCGCCGGAGAGCGACGAACCACGAACCACGCTCACCAGATTCAGCACCAGCACAATCGCAAATACTGGCCCCACGATCATGATACCGCCCATGGTTGGCGTTCCGGCTTTTGATTGATGGCCTTCAGGTAGCTCGACGCGGATTTGCTTCCCTACACGCAGCCGCTTTAAGACCTCAACGAATGGGCCACCCCAGATCACGCACAGCAGAAAGGTCACCGCGCCCATAGAGAGTGCAAATGGTAATGTTGAACCCATAAATCTTTACCCTAACGTGCGATATTGCTGATAGAGCCGCCTTCAGCTGCAATCTGGGCGCGCACACTGTCTGGCGGGATGGCAAGCTGTACCACCAACCGTTCGGCAAGCTGCCGGAAGACTGGCGCGGCGACCAGACTCGCCCAGTAATCGCGCGGACGATCCAGCCGGATCAAGATGCTAATTTGAGGATCGTCGGCAGGTAGGAAGCCGACAAAGGTGACGATGGAAGCGCCATCTTCGTAACCGAAAGGTGTCGGGATTTCTGCGGTGCCGGTCTTTCCGGCGATGGTGTAGCCGGGGATGCTGGCACCATCATCCAGCCCCTCACGTATCACTTCAACCATCATTTGCGACACCTGCGCGGCGGCTTCGGCGGAAATTGGGCGCCCTAGTGCTGAGGGCTGCGAGGTATAGACATTCTCACCGTCAATGATCTGGTGGACGATACGCGGCTGCATCATCAGCCCGCCGTTTGCGATGGCGTTCACGCTGGTTAGCATTTGCAGCGGGGTGACGCTGATGCCCTGCCCAAAGCTGTTGGTGGCAATGTTGGCCTCTGCCCAATTTGGATTTCCGGGCGCGAAGAAAATACCGGCTTCTTCGCCTTGTAGGTCAACGCCGGTGCGCCGCCCGAAACCGAACTCATTCAGTTCAGCGTAGAAGGAATCCGGCCCCATCAGCGTGGCCAGCGTGGCCGCGCCGATATTCAGCGATTGTACGAGAATTTGAGTTGCATCTACGGTACCATGCGCCGCGCGATCCCAGTTACGCACTTGAATGCCGCCAATATCCAGCACTCCGTTATCGTAGTAAGTGAAATCCGGGCGAATCGCGCCGCGATCCAGCGCCGCCGCCATGGTGATCACTTTCATGACCGAACCCGGCTCGTAATTTCCGGCAATCGCCATATTGTTGAGCACAGTTGGATCGCTGATATTGAAATAGGCATTCGGGTCAAAGGTGGGGTAGTTCGCCATCGCCAGAATGTCCCCGTTGCGCGGGTTCATCACGATAATCGTACCCTGTGTGGAGCCGGTTGCGCTGATGGCTTGCAGCAGTTGAGTTTCAGCGATGAACTGTACGTCACGATCAACGGTCAGGACGATATCCGCGCCCTCATCCCCTTCAAGATCACCCTGCTGGGCGTCAAACGGGATGTTTGATATTTCACGATCGCGGATGACTCCCGCCAGCGTGTTTTGATAATAGCCTTCAACGCCATAGTAACCGCTTAAATCGCCACCCACGAACCCGATCACCTGTGAAGCCAGCGTGCCTTGTGGGTAGCTGCGCCGCGGAATTGGCGCCATATCTAATCCTGAGCCGAGATTCAGCGCGACCAACCGCTGGCCGACTTCAGCACTGACGCGGGAAGCGATCATCACCCACGGCGCACTAGAACTGGTCGCGCTAAACAGCTCCAGCTCTGGCCTTCCCAGAACAGAGGCCAGTTCGGTGGCGGCGATACGGGAATCATCAAGCAGATTCGGGCTAATGCCAACCTGATATTCAAGGGTATTCACGGCCAGCGATTCGCCGTTGCGGTCATAAATATTGCCACGCGCAGCGGCGATGCGTAGTTCGCGACGATAGCTGTTATCTCGCATGCGGGTGAGATATTCGTAAACATCAGGGTCTATGCCGACCTGAAATTGAAATGAGGCCATGCGCCCCAGCAAAATAAAGCTGGCGACGACCAACCCGACGATAACCAGCGGAAGCCTTCTGCGGAAGGTTTGCTGCTGGGGCAGCAGCGTAGTTTGTGTCGCCATGATTCAGGGCGTCTCCTGCGAATAGCCTTCAAGCTGTTGGCGCAGCGCGTCAAACTGCTGCTGTACCCAGCCGATAAATGATTCATCGTATATTGGTGCGGGGCTGGTGGATGCGCGCACTATATTTTCGTCGGAAAGCTCGACTTCTTCCTGCCGGCGCGGATTATAACTAGCGGAAACTACATATAAAATTTGATCTTGCGAGGCCGATACGAAACCTAATTCGCCAGCGCGGGTGAGCAGACGGCCAACCCCGCGCAGGCTGGCAATGTCGGCGCGAAGCTGCTCATTGGCTTGCTCAAGATTGTTGCGCTCAGTGATCAATGCTTCTAGCTGGCGCCCCATAGCCGAAGCATTTGCCGATTGCGATAGATACAGCCCTCCAATGATGATAGCCACAATCAGCGCAAGCGTGGCAATCGTCATGAAAGTGCGGGTTGGGTGCCATTGAGAGCGCTTGGCCGCCTGCTGCATCCAGTTTTGAGAAGCCATCAGATCGTGCGCCTCACAAGCTTTTTTGAAGGGTATTCATTAAGGCTGACTGCTGCGTTTGTTCACATGCAGATTTCAGGATACCACTTTTTTGCCGCCGAATATGGGCGTTCATCATCCTATAATTTTTCGACCACCCGCAATTTTGCGCTGCGGCTGCGCGGGTTGGCAGCGCTTTCGGCTTCGCCCGCGATGATCGGCTTTCTTGTTATTAATTTTACACTGGCTTCATGCCCACAAACACAAATCGGTGCCTGCGGCGGGCAAATGCAATTCACAGCTGCCCGCTTGAAAGCCTCTTTGACCAGCCGATCCTCCAGACTGTGAAAGCTGATCACCGCCAGCCGGCCACCGCCCCGCAGCATGCTAATAGCAATTGGCAGCGCGGCTTCTACGGTTTCCAATTCGTCATTCACGGCGATACGCAGCGCCTGAAACACGCGCGTCGCCGGATGAATATGATCACTCCCGCGGCGGGGCATCGCCTTTTCAACGACCTCCGCCAGCGCCTGTGTGGTTGCAATCGGGCGGGCGCGAACGATAGCGCGAGCGATGCGGCGGCTTTCCCGTTCTTCACCATATTGATAGAAAATATCTGCCAGTTCGTCTGCTTCCAGCGAATTGACCAACTCGGCGGCGGTAGGGCGCAGGCCGGTAGGATCAAATCGCATATCCAGCGGGGCATCGTGGCGAAAGGCAAACCCGCGATCTGCTGTGTCAATTTGCATGGAGGAGATCCCAAGATCGAGCAAGATAGCATCTACGCCGCCGCCCCAACCAAGCGCCCGGATATGTTCGCGCATGTCGGCATAGCTGGCATGTACCAGATGGGCGCGCTTTCCGAAAGATGAGAGCGCCTCAGCGGCCAGACCCAGCGCCGCCGGATCCAGATCGAATGCCAGCAGCTCACGTGCGCCATTCTCCAGCAGGGCGCGGCTGTGCCCCCCGGCGCCAGCGGTGCCGTCAACGGCGCGCTCCACACCTTTCCCCGCTGGAAGCAGATTTTCTAAAACTGGCTGAAGCAAAACCGGAATGTGCTGCATGAGAGATATTCCATCAATGTTTATTGTGTATTTTGCTGGTTCAAGAGAAGCCGCACGATGCTGCGTCATAGGATGCTTGAGCGAATGCCTCAATCAATATTGCGCTCGCAGCAGCGTATAATAGAAGTATACAGTTGGAATGTTGGTAGGTAAGGGTACGCGCAGTGATATTTTCGCTCATAGCCCTTAACCGTAACTGGT
>JACSRP010000214.1 GCA_014879665.1 Anaerolineae bacterium
CTATAGCTCAGCTGGGAGAGCGCTTCAATGGCATTGAAGAGGTCAGGGGTTCGAATCCCCTTAGGTCCATGATCGTGCGTTCTAAAGCGAACGGCAGCAGAAACCTTTCAACCTTGTCTGGATGAAGGGTTTCTGTTTTTTATCCCTCCATCTCACCTAAACGAACCGTACCAGCTGGTGCGAAAGTGAAAGGAACGCGGCTCGTGGCGAAACAGAAGCAGAGCGTGGTAGATGGATTTGCTGAACGTCTGCGCGATTTCTTGAATGATCTCGGGCGACTTATTAACCCACAGCCCGCTCAACCCGCCCGCGTGCCTGTGCCAGTACCCGTTCGCCCTGAACGGCGTCCTGAACGGGAGCAGGTCTACCGCTAAGCACAGTCTTTCTTAACCACTCAAAGACTAGTAGCGCAAGCGCATTGCCGGACGGGGAAACCTGACGGTGTATGCGCTTGCGTTTTTGTTTTGTATACTCATCCGGCTTTCCTGCGTGAATGGATACCTAAGAAATGGATGACAGAGAGAAATATACGCCCGGTGCAATTGAATCGAAGTGGCAGGAGCGTTGGCAGGAAGATGGGCTTTATCGCTCTAAGGTGGATTGGAGCCGCCCCAAACACTACGCGTTGACAATGCTGCCCTATCCTTCGGGCGATCTGCATATCGGCCACTGGTTCGCCATGACTCCCTCCGATGCGCGCGCGCGTTGGATGCGGATGCGCGGCTATAACGTCTTGTTTCCCATGGGTTTCGATGCCTTCGGCTTGCCTGCTGAAAATGCGGCGGTGCAGCGTGGCGTTCATCCCGCCAGATGGACGTGGGCAAATATCGAGCGGATGCGCGGCCAACTGCGTACCATGGGCGCGATGTTCGACTGGGAGCGTGAAGCCGTTTCCTGCGATCCTTCTTATTACCGGTGGACGGAATGGTTCTTTAAGCAGTTCTTCGAGAATGACCTCGCTTATCGCGGTGAAGCGCTGGTTAACTGGTCAGATGCCCTGCAAACCGTGCTGGCAAACGAGCAGGTGATTGACGGCAAAGATGAGCGTTTAGGGCAGCCCGTTGTTCAAAAGATGATGACTCAGTGGTTCTTCCGCTATCGTCGCTACGCAGATGAGATGCTGAATTTCGAGAATATTGACTGGCCGGAAAAAATTCAGGCCATGCAGACCAATTGGATCGGGCGCAGTGAGGGCGCGCGCGTCACTTTCCACACTGAACAGGGTACATCGTTCGATATTTTCACCACCCGCCCAGATACGCTCTGGGGCGTCACATTTATGGTCTTGTCGCCTGAGCATCCGTTAGTTCAGAAAGTGACTACGCCCGCGCAGCAAGCAGCTGTTGAAGCCTATATTGAATATTCAGCGACGCAGACCGAGATCGAGCGCACCGCCGAAGGTAAAGATAAAACTGGCGTCTTCACTGGCGGTTATGCCGTGAATCCGGTGAACGGCGCGCATATTCCGATCTGGATTGCCGATTACGTGATGATCACTTACGGCACCGGCGCGATCATGGCCGTGCCTGCTGGCGATCAGCGCGACTTTGAATTTGCTCGTAAATTTGGGCTGGAAATCGTTCCCGTAATCCAGCCTGAAGACGAATCTTTTGATGGCAGTACCATGGAAGTAGCCCATGCCGGGGCAGGCTACATGGTCAACAGCGGTCAATTTGACGGCACCTATTCAAATGGCGAAAAAGGCCGTAAAAATCCCGCCATCAGTGAGGTCATTGACTGGCTGGAAGCGAATGGCTATGGCAAAGAAGAGGTCAATTATCGCCTGCGTGATTGGCTGATCAGCCGCCAGCGCTATTGGGGCAGCCCGATTCCGGTGATCTACACCGAAGATGGCCAGATGGAAGTCGTTCCAGATCAACAATTACCCGTTGTTTTGCCCGAAGATATTGATTTTCAGGGCATGACCGGCAACCCTCTGGGACGCAGTTCATCCTTCCTGAATACCACGGATCACAAAGGCCGCCCTGCGCGGCGCGAAACCGATACCATGGATACCTTCATGTGTTCATCGTGGTATCACCTGCGCTACCTGAGTCCTCGCTATCAAGAAGCGCCGTTTGATCCTGAAGAAGCCGCGTACTGGCTGCCCGTAGATGTATATACTGGCGGCACCGAACACGCGACCATGCACCTGCTCTATACCCGCTGGTTCAACAAAGCGATCCGCGATCTGGGTGTGTTTGATGAAGCGGCGCAGCTCATGGCACAAAACGGGCGCAATCCTGAAATGCTTCTGGACGAGCCAATGCTGCTGCTGCGTAATCAGGGGCAGGTATTGGGCGCAGAGCGTAATGGCGATGTGGTCGTGGTGACTGGTGGGCGCGAAGGCGGCAAGATGGTCGCCCGCCGCGTTGAAGCCCTCCCGCCGGAAGATGCGCGCACTCTTGAACGTCTGGCAGCATCAGGCGAGTCAATTCCCTACCCGCGTGAACAAAACCGCATTGTCGGTGAGATCGTCAAGCGTACTGAAAATCTCTTGACCATCGCTGATTTGACCCGCAGTGGTGAATTGCAGCCGGTAGAAGTTCCGGAAAGCGCGCAGATCGTTATCCCCGGCATTCCCGGCCCGAACACCGTGAATCAATTGAGGCATCATCTGGAAATTCAGCGGATGTCCAAAAGCAAAGGCAACGTGGTCAACCCCGATGATCTGGTTGGCGCATATGGCGCCGATACCGTTCGGGCTTACCTGATGTTCGGCTTTGACTGGGGGAAGGGTGGCCCCTGGAATGACGATAATATTCAAGGTGTCGTGCGCTGGCTGAACGAAGTTTGGGATATGGTGACCGCTGGCTCTGTCGAAGGTGCGGGCGATCCTGAAGCTGCGCGGCATGCTGAGCGCAAACTGCATCAGGCGATCAAGAAAGTCAGCGACAGTCTGGAAAACTTCAGCTTTAACACGGCCGTTGCCGCCTTGATGTCCTTGAAAAATGAACTACGCCCGTTGGCTCGTGAAGGCAAGCTGGCAGGGGAGGCATGGGCTGAAGCCATGCGCGATATGCTGCTGCTGATGGCGCCAATCACGCCACATATCACTGAAGAATTGTGGGCGCTGATGGGATTGCCCTATAGCATCCACCAGCAGGCATGGCCGGTATATGATGCCGATAAAGCCGCCGAATCCATGACTACGCTGGTGGTCATGAAGAATGGCAAGCCCATTGATTGGGTTGCGGTGCCGGTAGGTATTGGCGAAGCCGATGCCAAAGAGGCTGCATTAGCCACTGATGGCGCTAAACGTATTTTGAATGACGGCGCGCCAAAACGGGTGATCTTCATCGCAGGTCGCGCGGGTGGCGCGGCGGGCGCTGAGCCGAAAGTGAATATCGTCCTCTAACACCTTATGAAGGGGCGGGCTGATCAGTCCGCCCTTTTTTGACCGGTTTGCATTCTCAAAAATCCCCCGACTGACCCATATCTACAGTCGCCTCTATACGTAAAATGCCTCGCTGTTTTACGATACTTCTGTTTTCTGGGAGCATATCACGTGAGTCAGGTCGTTGATGAAGTCTTAGCGGCAAATGTCCAATATGCGCAGGGTTTTGGCAAAAAATCGTCACTAAAGAGCACCCCCATACGGCATATTGCCATTTTGACCTGTATGGATGCGCGGCTTGATCCGGCAAAATGTGCTGGCTTAAGCGAAGGCGATGCTCACGTCATCCGCAATGCCGGCGGCCGCGCCACCGATGATGTAATTCGTTCCCTGGTCATCTCTTATAAGCTGTTAGGCACTAAAGAATGGTTTGTCATTCACCACACCGATTGCGGCATGTGCTCCATCACCGGAGACGCATTGAGCGATCTGCTCAATGAAAGCCTATCCCCGGCTGAAATTACCCCGAATGGCTACAGAAATACGGGCAGCGACCCCGGTTCAGCCGAAGGCTACTATATTGACTGGTTAACTTTCAAAGATGAAAGCCAGTGTGTCGTGGATGATGTCACGCGTATTCGCCATCATCCGCTGGTGCCGCATTACATCACCATTTACGGCTATCTCTACGATGTGAAAACAGGCCGCCTGCTTGAAGTGCCCGCCGCCAGCGAAGCCGGTCACCCGTTATAATACTGCCTTTTTTGCCCCCAACCCCCTACGCCGTGTCCTAGGGATAAGGCATGCTTTGCCCGTTCTCCCCCGTTTGCTGCGCTAACCATTGCTAACCCTCTGCGATCACCCGCCGTTCGTTGGTTACACGGCATGTTTGCGAAAATGAACTCTGCTAAAATGGCATCATTCAGTCAGTGCGCCCCCGCGCAGCATAACGGAGATGTCAATGCCCGACGAACGGGATTTGCTGGATTTTCAGCCGGAGGAACCCTCCCGCAGCGATGATCTTTCCTCCCCTTCCCTAGAGGATACCGAACCTCTCTTGTTCATGTTCGATGATGACGAGCATGACAGCGGAATGAGTGATCTTGATGTCTTGGATGAACATGACCAGCCGACCATGCCCCTGCCGACCGGGACGAACGCCCTTGATATTAAACCGGGGCAAACCCTATCCGGCAGCGGTGGTTTAGATCCTAATCCAGACTTTCAGGCGAAGCCGCAATCTCCGAAATATCAAGCGCCGGCATCGCCAGATCAGAATACGCAGCCCCATGTCGTGCCGTTCGAACATACGTTGGTGCATGTGCCCGGTGAAAGTCATCAGTATGCGCGGCAAAATGCGCCGCAGCGCCCCGCGCAAACGCAGCAGTCGCCGCCCCATAGCCCGCATCAGGCGAACACATCGCAGGGGGGGCAGTATCGGCAAACGGTGCCTTCACCCTACGCCCCGCCACAGCCAACAATCCCCGCGCCGCCGGGGGGCGGCCGCCCGAATTACCCGCAGCCGCGCCCCGGCTATGCGATCGGGCCAAACGGCCAGCCTTTGCCTGCGCCGCGTGGCCGCCTGAAACGCAAACGTATTCTTGGCTGCACGCCCGGCTGCTTTATGTTATTTGCCGGAATCTTTGTCACCTTTTGCGGGGGCATCACCTTGCTGGTGCTGGTGATCACCGCAACGCTGGGTGCGCAGCTTGAAGAGCGGCTCGCTGTGCAGGTCGCGCAGGTAGACGACTACAATAATTTTGAGAGCACCTTCTACTATGATCGTGACGGCGATTTGCTCTACGAAGCTTTTGGTGAAGGTCGCCGTATCAATGTGCCTTACGCCAACTTCCCGCAAGACCTGATCAACGCGACGATTGCGATTGAAGACGACACCTTCTTCACTAATCCCGGCTTTGAGGTGGAAGCCACCATGCGCGCCTTCTTGCAATATGTCGGAATTTCTGAAGGCTCCAGCGGCGGCAGTTCTATTACGCAGCAGCTCGTACGCAACGTGCTTTTTGAGCCGGAATATCGGGCAGAACGCAGCATTCAGCGTAAGCTGGAAGAAATTCTATTGGCCTTCATGCTGCGCCAGCGAAAATCCCCCGAAGAAGTATTGGGAATGTACCTCAACGAAATTTACTACGGCAATCTTGCTTACGGGGCAGAATCTGCCGCGCTCACATTTTTTGATAAGCATGTTGGCGAGCTTACGTTGGGTGAAGCCGCGCTGCTAGCTGCCTTGCCGCAAGCGCCCGCCAACCTTGAACCATTTAACCCTGATCCAGAGGTACAGCGGCAGGTGCGCGCTCGTTGGGAACTGGTGCTGGATCGCATGGTGCAAGAGCGCTATATCACCGACGCGCAGCGTCAGCAGGCCATTGCCGCGGGACTCAATTTCGTTGAACCCGAAGCCCCGCTGAATGCCCCGCATTTCACCGTCTACGCCATGCAGGAATACAACGATCTAATGTCCAGCCTTGGCTATTCGCCGGATCAGATTGTCAGCGGCGGCTTTCGTGTCTACACCACCGTCGATCAGGCCATCAACGAGATGGCACAGCAAACCGCCCGTAATCAGGTTGCGGCGCTGGCCGCCAACAACGCCAGTAATGGCGCGGTGCTGGTAATTCAGCCGGCAACTGGCGAAATTCTGGCGATGGTTGGCAGTATTGATTACGACAACGAAGCGATTGATGGCCGTGTGAATGTGACCACCTCAATGCGCCAGCCCGGCAGCACGATGAAGCCGTTTACCTATGCCGCGGCGATGGAGCAGGGTATGACTCCGGCAGATATCATCTGGGATACTCAGACCGATATCGCTGGCTACCGCCCGGTTAACTATGATCGCGTGTTTCACGGGCCGGTACGTATGCGTACTGCCCTCGCCAACAGCTATAACATCCCCGCAGTACAAACCCTGCGGCGCATCGGCGTCGAAAGCCTGCTTGAAATCATGTCCCGATTCGGCGCGGAAACGTTGTCTCAGGATGCCAGCCAGTACGGCCTTTCGCTCACCTTAGGCGGCGGCGATATGACCCTGCTGGAGCTTGCCACGGCCTATGCCACCTTTGCCAACGGCGGCAGTTATGTGCCAACAACCGCTATCCGCTGCGTGCTGGATAACGAAGGCCATATCATCTATGAGTATCGTAACGATTGCCCCGCGGGTGAACCGACTGAAAACACCGTCTTTGCCGATGGCTATGGCACGCAGGTTTTAGATCCGCGTATCGCCTATCTGATCAGCGATATTCTGGCCGATGAACAGGCGCGCCAATCAGCAATGGGTTATCACAGCGCGCTCTACACCGGCGACATTGGCGCGTCGGTTAAGACCGGCACAACCGATGATTATCGCGATAACTGGACAGTTGGCTATACCCGCAACGCGGTTGTTGGCGTGTGGGTGGGCAATAGCGATGGCAGCCCGATGTCCAATGTCAGCGGTTTGGATGGCGCGGCGCCGATCTGGAACCAGATCATCAATGCCCTGCACAGCGATCAAAATATGCTTGGCGCGCTCACCGTAGATGGCCAACTGCTGCCCAATCGCATGGATCCGCCCGGCGGAATGACCCTTCAAAGCATTTGCGCCCTGAATGCGCTGCATGAACCAGCGTTAGATTGCAACGGTCAGGTCGCTGAATGGATGTTGGATACACCGGCGGGATTGTTCGATGGCGGCGGTATTTATTTCCCACCCGTGCCCGCGCCAACCCCCGATCAACCCCCGCCCTCCGGTGTTTGGCTGCGTGAAGTTCAGCCAGATATTTACCGTGTGCTGGTGCATCCTATCCCGGCTAGCATCGCTCAGGGCATCGTCTTTGGCGTCGCTCCCGGTCAGCTGCCGCCGCCCTCTCCGCTCTATTGTCAGGTGCCGGTAGAGCTTGCCCCGTATGATCCCGGCGCGCGCGAGCAGTTATTTATCGGCCCGCCGCTTGATCCGGCAGACTCGGCGCAGGCTGAAAGTTATGCGCGAAGCGCCGGAATTCCCTTTTTGCCAACGATTGCCTGCTCGCAAGACTTGATCAATATGGCAGGCAGCGCCAGCCCGGTCGTGACCGCCTATATCGCCAGCCCCGCAAGTGGGCAGGTAATCAGCGGCCCGTTTGACATCGTCGGTACCGCGCAGTTTTCCCCCGAACAGGCCGATTACTACAAGATTGAGATCATCGGAGGGCCGTTCGCTGGCTGGACAACTGTGAATAATATTCACCCTAACAGCGTGGTCAACGGCGTTCTCGAAAGCCTGCCAGCGCTTTCACCGGGAGATTATCAATTTCAACTCATTGTCGTAGGCCGTGACGGCAACTACGTGCAGCCGCCTTATCAAATCGGCATCACCGTTCAATGACGAACCTGTAGGGGCGGCCCGTCAGCCGCCCCCATGGAACATGGGATGTCCATTTTCTGAAGAAAAACACCTGGATTCGTCCCCGCAAATCCGTTGCGATGACCCCATACATTCAAATTTAAACGTTAGATTGTGTTGAGGATCTACGCGGAAATTGCCTGCTGCTTTTCTGCGATCAAATCGGCATACAGATTGATCACCTCGTCCATCATGGTATCCCATGATTGGGTTTCGGCAAAAGCCCGCGCTGCTTTGCCCATTTGCTCAATGCGTGCCCGGCTCACCGCGATCTGCCGCACACCCTCTACCATCGCCTGTGCGTCATTCACGTCAAACGTATAACCGGTCACCCCTTCTTGCACCACATCCCGCACGCCGCCCACACGGGAAGCCACCACCGGCAGCCCGGCGGCCATCGCTTCGACCACCACCAGCCCGAAAGTTTCCAGCGCCGAGGGAAACACGAAAATGTCGGCGCTGGCATACGCTTCAGAGAGTGCCTCGCCCTGTAAGTACCCCGCAAAATAGGCGTTTGTACCCTCGAAATGCCTCTCAAACTGCTCGCGCGCGGGGCCATTGCCCACAATCGCCAGCCGTGTACCCGGTACTTGCTCCAGCACCGCTTTGATCTGGTCCACCTGTTTTTCCGCCGAAACGCGCCCCACATACAGCAGCAGCGTATCTTCCAGATGCCCCTGCGTAAGCCTGTCGCGCATCTCCGCATTCCGGTAGCGCGGGTTGAATTTCTTAGCATCTACCCCGCGTTTCCACAGCCCGACGTTCTCGATGCCGATGCGTGTCATGTCCTGCTGAATTAGCCGTGATGGTGCCAGCGCCGCATCTGCCGAATTGAAGACCAGTCGGGTCATGAAATCTATGCCCGGCTCCACGAAGCCTAGATTGTAGTGATGGGCGATACGTGCCACATCCAGATGAAACGAAGCGACGGTTGGAATCCCCAGCCGTTTAGACATCAACATACCGGGGATGCCGATCAGAATCGGATGGATGAAATGGGCAATATCTGGCTGAAAAGCCTTGAGCTGATTGTAGGTGTTTGGCGTTGGCGGCCCGACGCGAATTTCCGGATATAGAGGAAACGCGATGTTTGGCACGCCAATCACGCGGGTTTCGTTGTACCGTTCAATGCCGCGACCGGGCGCAACAATCGCGGTTTCAATACCGCGCTTGGTCAGATGATCCAGCAGCAGGCAGCAAATAGTGACGATGCCATCAATTTTAGGCAGAAAAGTTTCGGTGAAGAGGGCGACGCGCATGAAGATGACCTGTGATCACAACTGGATTCATTGTACTCACAGGTCAAAACACCTCGCAGCTTATAAAGTGGCGGCGGCTTATACGAAATTTAGCCGTTCTTGTGTTTTTCTTTCCATGCTGGTGCGTCTACTACGCCTGCTGCATCCTCAGCGCGGCGGCTGCGCAGTTCTTCGCGAAGTTCGGCTACCACATCCGCCGGAGACATCAGCTCAAAGGCCTTGATCGCCGCAATCATCAACCCGATATCATCCAATTGCCCAATTCCAAAAAAGAAATCCGGGATGAAATCTATCGGTGAAAATAGATACAGCACCGCTGCAATCGGCACCAGTTTTGTCGTAATTGGCACGCGCTTATCGAATAACAGTTTCCATGTTAATAGAAACTGGTCAATGACACTCTCAATGGCGTTCATCTTGGCTGCACTAACTTTCCACTAAACCCGTCAATTTACGGGCGAAATCAGACACCCATTCAAAGACCTGTGTCTTTCCTTCATCCTGCGTTAGGATGTGTCCGCCCTCTTCAACTATACGCAGTTCTGTATCAAAAGTTGCATGCTGTGCGATATGTTCCCCGTTAGATAACGGCGCAGACCGATCCTGCCGCGCGTAAATTAGCAGCAGCGGTGTATGTATCGCGTTCAGGCTAGCGTTTGCGGCTTTCGCTAGTTCAATCACCTGATGTACCCCGTTGGTAGACCAGCGATCATAGCGAATACGGCCTGATGGCGCTTCGCCGCGCCGCGCTTGTTCTTCCCTCAGCTTCTCCACAAATGGCGAGCGATCTGTTTGATCGGAATAGCGCAGCACCGGTCTGGCATAACGGGCGATCATGGCCGCGCGTTTAGGAAAGAAGATCGGCGCTGCCATGACGCAGGCTCCAGCAATCTGTATTTTCGCCTCATCTGTGTGTGCCGCCAGCATCAGCGTGATTAAGCCGCCCATCGAATGACCGGCGATGATCACTTTTTCACACTGCTGCGCCAGCACGTGATAGCCGTCAATCGCTGCCAGTACCCAATCCCGCCAGCGCATACGGCTCAAATCGCGGTAGTCAGCGCCATGGCCCGGCAGCAGCGGCGCGAATACCGTAAAACTCTGCCTGCCCAGGGACTCGCCTAGCCAGCGCACTTCCGCCGGTGAAGCGGTAAAACCGTGCAGCAGCAGAATGCCTGCGCGCGCATCGCCACGCCGAAAAAAAGACTCTGCTCCCGGTAACAGCGCCGGGAAAATTGCCGTCATAGCGTCGTTTTATCCGGCTTGTCGTCGCCGTTATCGCTGATCTCGATAGGCGCCGCCGCTTCTTTTTTCTTGTCCTCGTAACGCCAGCTGTTAATCAAGATCAGAATCACGCCGATCACGATGGCATGATCCGCCAGATTGGAGACGTTAGAAATCACGCCGGGAATCTCATAATGGATGAAGTCAATTACCGCGCCTTGTGTCAGGCGGTCAACGGCGTTGCCCAATGCGCCGCCGCATACCAGCGCGATGCCAATCCGGGTCAGCGCTGCCTTCTGTGGAATGCGCGGGTAGAAAATGAAGATGCCGGTTACGATCACGATAGCCAGAATCAGGAAAATATCGCCAGCTTGCGGCAGAAAACCGAACGACGCGCCAGAGTTTTCGCTGTAGGTGATGGCAAAAAACGGATTGATAATGTCAATAGATTGTCCAAGATACATGGTGCGCTGGACGATATTTTTGCTGATCTGGTCAGCGACCAATACCAGCCCGGTGACGGCGAATAGAAGGATCCAATTACGGAGTTTTGCGCTCATGGTGGCATCTGCATTACGTTCTGATAGGCGTTGATTTTAGCAAAAGCGGGCGGCGCTTCGCAGACCTAATTCTATTTTTAGCCTGATTGCGGCGCTAGCCATATCGGCATATAGTGTGAGATGTGGGGTGTTTCGCCCCCAAGTAGTTGAAGAATTTGACTTGTTCAGGAGGAAAACCATGTATGGCACCGTTGCAAAACTACGTGTGAAGCCCGGCCAGTTGGAAGCCTTCAAAGCATGGGCAGAGGTGGCCGAAAGTAGGCCGGTGCCGGGGTTCATTTCAACCACGATTTACCAGATGGATAGCGACCCGCAA
>JACSRP010000217.1 GCA_014879665.1 Anaerolineae bacterium
GGTCTGCGAGCCGCCCATCACCCCGCCCATGCCGATAGCGCCTTCTTCGTCGCACACCAGAATATTGTGTGCGTCCAGCGTGCGGTTCTGCCCGTCCAGCGTCAGCAGGGTTTCGCCCGGCTTCGGCAAACGGGTGATGATATGCGGCGCTGCCCCGCCCGCCCGCGCCTTCAGCTTGTCATAGTCGAAAGCGTGCAGCGGCTGCCCGATCTCAAAAGTAATGTAGTTGGTCACATCCACCAGATTATTGATCGGTCGCTGGCCGACCAAATTCAAGCGCCGCTGCATCCATTCTGGCGATGGCTTCACCGTTATATTCTCCAGCAGCGCAAAGGTGAAGCGCGGGTTTAGCTCCGGTTCGGTGATCGTCACCGTTACCTTGCCGTCAATCGGCGCGCCTTCCATGACCACCTCGTATGAGGGCGGGCGCAGTTCTTTATCCAGAATCGCCGCTGTCTCCCGCGCCACGCCGTAAATGCTGATTGCCCGCGCCAGATTCGGCGTGAACTCAATTTCTAGCACAATATCGCCCAGCGCCTGCGAAAGCGGCGTCCCCGGCGCAAATGGCGTCCCATCCCGACCCTTCGGCTGCTCGTGCATCAAGATGACGCCTTCATGTTCGCCGCTTAAGCCTAATTCCTTTTCCGAACACACCATACTGCGATTGGGGATACCCCGCAGCGGCTTTTCCTTCAGGATCATCCGCTTCGGCTCGTCGCTGTGCCCGTCCCATACTTCCGCGCCTTCAGCCGCAAAAGCCGTCCACAGTGGCGAACTCAATAAGCCAATCCCCTTGTACTCGAACAGGTTCGGCGCGCCGGTCACGCACTGCTCGATCACCCCGTCGCCAATTTCGACCTGCGCCAGCACCAACCGGTCAGCGTTGGGATGCGGCCCCACCTCAAGGATTTTGCCTAGCAGGATGCGCTCGCGATCCCACACCAGATGATCGCTCTTGGGGTAGCGCAGCCCTTCGACCATCGTTTGCGGCAGGCCGAGATAGTCAATATGCGCCACTTCCAGCCCGGCGGCGGTCAGCTTTTCCGCCAGCAGTTCCGCTGGAATATCAATATCTACATACTCTTGAAGCCATGAAAGCGGTACACGCATGGGTCTTTTGCCTCGTGTAATTAGAAATTCTAGATAATCAACTTATAGATACGCGGCTCAAAACAGTTCACGAACTTTATCATCCCCGTCACCATTGACTCTTGCAGTTCGGGCCATCGCTCACGATCACGAATATTATGTCTGTTTACAACTTGGTCGATTCGACATGACGTAAGTAAGGGCTCCCATACTAACTCTGCGCCAATCTCAGTCTCGATTTCATGACGTTGACTGTAAAAGGTGTCGAAAATCGTATGGGTTTTTTCTTTAAACCCCATGATATTGACCCGAAGAACACATTTATCAAAGCCGACCAAATATCCGTATCCAAATAGGAACCTTTGGATCGTAAAAGTTAACCAGCTATCTTTATTAGGATTCAAGTGTTGGCCAGGAGCATTACGTTCTTTGCATTTCGCGATCAACTGCGACCAGAATTCCTCATAAGCTGAAATAGATGTACTGGAATCTCTATTTGACCGTGGTCTACCTGCAAGTGTGTAGCGCATAGGTTGAAGCGTATTGCTCAATTGACTTTGGACTTGCTTATTTTCTCTATCATAGTCAATGCCGTATAGCCAAAGAAATTTATCTAAATCCTTAATACTGAATTCCTGTAATTTGTACCTCTTCTGAAAATCAAAAATGATCTCCTTGAAAATAGGATAGTTTCTGAGGTTTTCGATTCCCAAATCGGTAAATCCGTCCCAATGTTGATATGCTTCAAGTATTATTCCTACAAAGCTATCGAAAATTGGGTAATCATCAGGTTGATGCCAGCTACAATATTTGCTTGCGAAAGAATAATTCTCCCTAATAACTCCGTCTTTGGTCGGACTGAGAGCTATTTCATTTACCACCTCAGGAAGCCCCTTGGTAAGTTTAGAGTCTATATTCAGCGTCAAAATGCGCTCAGCCATTCCCTCCAAGTTCCAAACTCTTGTGCCGTAATAACTATTTAGCTTCCTTACTTTGCGGAGTATATGGTTATACTGAACGTTGTCGGGCAATTGGCGAAATAATTCCCCAAGTTCTCTATCAGCCTTACCAGAAACATCTTCGAATTTCCGTATGTAATGCTGAACCAACTCAGGATTGGGTTCGCGCGGACGCAACTTATTCACTGACATTGTTTAATTTCCTTTTTCATCACACACTTATCGGACGCGTTACAACGCGTCCACTACCTAAATCCTTGAAACGCTCTCTAGTCCCGTTCACGGGGCTTTCTTCTTTCAGCCGGATGGTTTCAACCTCCGGCAATCCAGCCCGCCTATCGTCATCCCCTCTCCCTGAGGGAGAGGGGCAGGGGTGAGGGCTTCTAAAACTGCTCCAGAAACCGCAGATCGTTCGCCCAGAAATAGCGAATGTCATTGATCCCGTGTTTCAGCATCGTGATCCGCTCCGGCCCCATCCCGAACGCGAAACCCGACCATTCTTTCGGGTCATAGCCGCCGTTTTGCAGCACCACCGGATGCACCATGCCGCTCCCCGCAATCTCCAGCCAGCCGGCATACTTGCACACCCGGCAGCCCTGCCCGCCGCACAGGAAGCATTCCACGTCCACTTCCATGCTCGGCTCGGTGAACGGGAAATAGCTGGCGCGGAAGCGTACTTTCGCCTGTGGCCCGAACATCGCTTTGGCAAATTCGGCAATCGTGCCCTTCAAGTCGGTCATATGAATGTTCCTGCCAATGCACAGCCCTTCCACCTGATTGAACTGTACTTCGCTGCGCGCGGTGATCTGCTCGTAGCGGTAGCACATCCCCGGCAGAATAATCCGGATCGGCTTAGTCCCATTCTCGCCCAGCTCGCGCATCCCGCGAATCTGCCCCGGCGAGGTATGTGTGCGTAAAATTACGTTCGGTCTGGTGGTGAAAATCGTGTCCTGCATCTCCCGCGCTGGATGATGCGGCGGGAAGTTCAGCAGCGTGAAGTTGGTATCATCATCTTCCACTTCGCGGCTGTGATACACCTGAAAGCCCAGCGTCGCCCAGATGCGATAGAAATCCCGCAGCGTATGCGTTGAGGGATGCAGCCCGCCCCGGTTCACAGGCCGCCCCGGCAGCGTCACGTCAATTTCGCCCGCCTCAAGATTCTGTGCCAGTTCTGCCGCCTTGATCGCTTCTTCACGTTCAGCATAGGCAGTTTCCAACGCCACCTTAATCTCGTTGGCGCGTTTGCCATACGCGGCGCGTTCCTCTTTGGGCATCGCTCCCACGCTGCGCACCGCCTCGATCACGCGGCCCTTCTTGCCCAGATATTGCAGTTCCCACGCCCGCAGCACCTCGCTGGATTTCGCCGCTTCCAGTCCCGCTTGCGCCTCAACAAGTAAGCTTTCGAGTGTGTCAGTCATCTCATCACTTCTCCAAATAAAAACGCTCTCATCCCTCACTATCAGGGACGAGAGCGTTGAAAAGTCTCCCGCGGTACCACCCTGCTTGCGTCACCGTCCTTCAACGGATGATCGCCGCTTCATTGGTCGCATGTTTGCGGCATTAATCACCGCGCGTGAAGTGAATTCAGCGAGCGCTTTCTGGTGGTCGCTCTCAATCTACGGCGACACACTCCCTGTCAGCAGCACTTCTCGCGTACTGGTCTTCACAACCTGCTTGCCGATCATCATACGGCGCAGGCAGGGCAAAAGTCAAGATGGTGGAATTATCGCTGATTTAATTCACCAATTGCATCATTCAACATAGTAATCAGTGTTGGCAGGTTGCTATCCAGCGTATCGACAACAATATCGAGATCTATCTCGAAATAGCCATGAATCAGTCGGTTTCGCATACTGATAATTTGCGACCAGGGAATTTGCGTAAACTGTTGCTGTCTCTCAATAGTTACTTTGGATGCCGCTTCACCGATGATGGTTAATAGCTGCGCAATTGCCAGAAGCCGCATTTCGTCTGTTTCAAGGCTTTCGCGCGTTTGGCCTTCGCCCATCATTTGCGCTTTAGCTGCCGCCTCCAACATATGTTGTAAGCGGATTACATCATTCTCTTTACTGACTCTCATACAGCACTTGGGCTTCGGCTACAACCTGATCTCGAAAGTGTTTGCTTAGAAACCCCGATGTGTTCATATCTACTTCGCGCCCGATAAGCTCGGCAAAATCCTGCTGCGCGCTCATCAATTCAAAGAAACCAACAACCGCATCTGGCTCAAATTCAACCAACACATCAACATCGCTATTCAGGTCGAAATCATCGCGCAGAACCGAGCCAAACAGCGCCAGTTTGCGAATGTGGTGTTTACGGCAAAACGCCTCGATTTCGGCGTCTGTGAACGCTATTCGGTCATTTCTAGTGAGCGCCATTTTTATCTCCCTTCCCCCGATTCTTCCGCCACCAATCATGAAAAGACTGCGGCGCGAAGGTCGGAAAATCGCGGGTGTCTGTCCAGCCATGCAAAATCGGCAGCGGCAGATCAGTAATCTTGTGTTCGTCTGCCTCGCCCTCAATCTGCGAAAGCACCGCGCTGCCAACGCTCGCCGCCTTGCCACCCATCTCGTACAGCAGCGGATGGCTAAAGCCAAAGGCATACGCCTTCATCCCTAACTTATAGGCCGGTTCTTGCACATGCTCAAGATCATGCCGCAGCGACAGCAGCATATCGGGAATGTTAATGTCCACAGGGCAGGCCTGCTTGCACGCCCCACACAAGCTGCTTGCAAATGGCAGCGGCTCTGCATTTTCGATGCCCTTCAGCAGCGGCGTCACCACCGCGCCAATCGGGCCGGGATACACCCATCCGTAGCTGTGCCCGCCCACGTTCTGATACACCGGGCAAACGTTCAAACACGCGCCGCAGCGAATGCACGCCAGCGCCTCGCTATATTCGCTGGCATAAATATCGCTGCGCCCGTTATCCAACAGCACCAGATAAAAATCTTCCGGCCCGTCTGGCTCGCCTTCCCGCGCTGGCCCATTGAACATATTCACGTAGACCGTCATCCGCTGGCCGGTGGCGCTGCGCGGCAGCATCTGCACCAGCGTAGCAAAATCTTCCCACGTCGGGATCACCTTCTCAATGCCCACCACCGCGATATGCACTTTCGGCACGCTGGTCGAAAGCCGCCCATTACCCTCGTTAGTCACAATCACTACGGTGCCGGTTTCAGCAATCAAAAAGTTACCGCCGCTCATGCCAAAGTCGGCTTCGATGTATTTCTGCCGCAGTTCCGCTCGCACAAATCGTGTCATATCGGCGGCCTCATCCGTGTAAGGCATCGCCAGTTTTTCCATGAAAATGTTGCGAATCTGCTCTTTGGTCTTGTGCATCACCGGCATAATGATATGACTCGGATGATCTTCGCTGATCTGGATGATATATTCACCCAGATCGGTTTCCACCATCTCAATTCCGGCTTTTTCCAGCGCCGGCAGCAGGTTAATTTCCTCGGTCACCATGCTCTTACTTTTCACGCCGCGTTTCAGGTGATGTTTGGCGCAAATATCCAGCACGTGGCGGTTTGCTTCCTCAGCATTTTGTGCCCATAACACATGCCCGCCGTTGGCCGTGATATTCGCTTCCAACTTTTCCAGCAGTTCTGGTAAATCGTGCAGCGCCCGCAGCCGCGAACCACGCCCCTGTTGGCGCAGCGTCTGGGCATGAACCAGCTCATGGATCACCGCGCGGCGGCGGCTGTCCGCATTGCCCGTGCCCCTAGCCAGCGCCGTCTGTAAATCAATATCATGCAGGGCGACAACTGCCGTATCTTGAAAGTGGTTTGCGGTCAGTTCCATGAGCTTTCACCTGAGTAATAAATTTTTGAATAGCAATATGAACGCTGTGATTCCACTGTGCTTTATGAGCCATATTCTAGCGCGATCACCCACACTACCCATAACCAATGCCAAATTTCGCCCTGGCATACGCGCTGCGAAACAAACTCACCTTAAATATCGTCTATACAGTATCCTAATTATGATCATTAATCTTTAATGGAGATTGCCCGTGAAAGCCATTTTCTACGCTCTATTCTCGCTTGCTGCATTAGTTCTTGTGCTGCCCGCCGCCGCTCAAGAGGCTAGCGAAGCCAGAAACGAAACCCTGATCCTATATGTCGCGCCAGATACGGTGGACTGTGTTGGCGTTACCCCGCAGACCTGCTTGCAAATCCGCTTTTCGCCGGAGGCCGAATGGCAGCGCCATTTCGAAAATATCCGCAGCTTTGAGCATATTCCCGGCTTCAATTACACGCTGCTCGTTGAAAAAATTCAGCGCAATCCAGTTGCAGCAGATCGGTCATCGTTCTTTTATCAGTTGGTCAGCATCCTACAAACCACGCCCGTCGCCGAAGATGAGGGGTTCTACAATCTCTACACGCCCGGCGGTGAATACTTCGTCGCGCATATTGCCGCCGAAACACAAACCTGCCGCGATGGCTTCACACCGGAAATTGACTGCCTGCAATTGACCATTGGCGGCCAGGAATCCGTCCTGATCAACCCGGCGCGCATCACAAATTTCGCCTATGTCCGCGGAAGTGAATATCTACTGGTGGTTGAACGCGAAGATTTGAATACTGACCGCGTGGCTGATGTCCCCCCGTTCATCTACCGCCTCGTCCAGATCGCCTCAGAAACGCTCATAGAAGCCTAAATCCTAAGCGCCGCCCTATCTTTTATTCTCTGTGTACAGAGAGGGGAACAAGCGAAGCGGTTGCATTGATAGAATCAAAATCCCTCGCCTGTTCATCAGGCAAGGAGCTAATATCACTGTCTGCGCGTGCTTTCTTCCCCTCTCCAATGCGTTGGGAGAGGGGACTCAGCTATACCTTGATCACGAAATTCCGCAGTTCATAGCCTTTCACGATATCGTTATAGACAATATCCGGCTTGCGCTCCAACCGCAGGGTGTCTATCGCCAGCAGCTTGCGTAGAAAAATATCCGATTCTTGAATAGCCACGAACGAGCCGGGGCAGCGATGATAGCCATCGCCAAAGCTCAATACCGGCTCCGGTACCTTGCCAAGCGCTGAATGCAGCGGGCGCAGCGGGCAAACCGAAGTGCCGTTCTCGCCTGCCATACCCGGATCAATATTCGAGGCGAAAATGTTCATATCTACCAGCGTTCCCGCCGGAATCGTCACTTTTTCGCCCTCGCTCTCAATCTCGATCTCGCCGGTGGTGCGGCGCAGCAAATGCCCCACTATCGGTTCCAGTCGCAAAATCTCATGCAAAATGGCGTAGCGCTCTTCCTGCGAACCGACCAGCATCCGCTGGCGTAAATGCGGTTTCTCCAGCAGGTGCCACAGCGCCACGCAGATGAATTCGCGGGTAGTCACCATCCCCGCCACGCCATACACCACGCCCTCGGTCAAAATTTCCAGATCGCTGTAATCGCGGCTCACCAGATACGAAATCACATCGTTTTGCGGATTCTTCCGCCGCTTCCGTATCGCCGGTTTCACGTCTAAATACATAAATGCAATCATATAACGCTGGCTGATAATCAGCTTCGCCAAATTTGGCGACTCTGCCGCCAGGTCATTTGCGGTTTCCAAAAGCCCGTTCAGGCGGGCATTCATGCCCGGTATCAGGCTGCTGGTCAGGCCAACAATTTGCGAAGCAACCTTCAGTGCCATTTCCATCGTCAAATCGCTCAAGTCGGCACTGCCCTGTTTCTTCAGCTTATCAATCAGCGCATCAGCATACGAATCCATAAATTCACGATATTTGGTATCCGCAGCAGTAGGCGTGAAGAATCGGTTAGTCTCACGGCGCATCCGGTGATGTTCGTCCTTCTCCAGAAACAGAATCGGCAGGTTTTTCATCAACCCTTTGGTGCTTTCGCCCATCACCTTCTCAGCCACGAAACCGGCCTGCTTCACCAGATCGCTGCGCAGTACTTGCCGCGATTCATCATAGCCGTGAAGGTGCCACACGCCATCCTCATCTATCTCAATGCGCGGCTTACCGGTATAATCCTGCTGGGCATACTTACGCTCATCACCGGCCGGGCACCCGATCTCTTCAACAGAATATTGCGCTTCCGCCGCCATTTCTACCATTTCAGTCGCTCCATTTTCGCAATATAGCATTGCTTTATCAACATCACATTGATAAAGTATTTTACGGGTAAGTAATTGCCGCACAACCTGAATTTCGCGCAACCTATTGAGTAAGCGACAGAAATGGATAATTCATCAAAAAAGATAGGCAGAAAACTTGATCCGCGTGTGATCCGTACTCGTAAGCTCTTGCGTGACGCGATCATGACGCTAATTCCAGAAAAGGGCTTCGACGCGATCACGATTCAGGACATTACCCACCGCGCCACCCTGAACCATGCCACTTTTTACCTGCATTACCGTGATAAAGATGATCTGCTCATGAAGATCATTGGTAGTGTGCTAGAAGAAATCAACTCTATTCCCGCGCCCGCGCATCTGACGCCTGATGAAGATACGATCCATGCTATTTTTGTCGCGCTTTTCGATCATGTTGCCCATCATGCGCCGTTCTATCGCGTGATGCTGCTAGAGCCAAGCGTTTCCCCCTACACGCAGAAAATCATGGTGCATATTGAGCAAATCGGCATGAATTGGCTTTCGATGGGGGAACGCAATCAGGACATGCAAACCCCGCCAGAGCTGTTCATCAGCTTCATGAGCGCGGCCTATCTAGGTTTCATCAAATGGTGGGTGATCAACGATATGCCTTACTCATCGGACTACATGGCATCGCAGTTTATGCGCCTGACCATCAGCGGCATCTTCAGTGAATTTGGCATTCGCCCGGCCTCAAAGCGAAAAACGGCAAACTCCCGGCGTTCAGCGGAAGTATCAGTTAAAGACACCACTTCACTCTAAAGAGACGTGAAGAAACGATCTAGGACAAGCGCATCAAATTTTTACAGTGATGGGATGTCTTGCTGACGATCTTGGCATCTTGGCGGTTCAATTTCTTTACCTATTCGGAATGTACCCCTAGCGTGATCGGTAAAATCTGTCGTATAACCAACCGTTTGGTATCATAAAAATATCTGTATGTATTGGATGACCTCAATGGCAGATCAGCTTTATCCTTTACTGCTCAAACCTGCGCTGCATACCCGCGTTTGGGGCGGGCACAAGCTGGAAACGGTACTCGGTAAAACCCTACCGACTTCCGAACCTTACGGCGAGTCATGGGAGATGCACGACTCCGCAGTCATTGAGAACGGGCCGCTGGCCGGCTTAACCGTGCATCAGGCGCTGGATCAACTTGGCGTGGCGCTGGTGGGGAATAATTACGATCCCGCACAGGGCATGCCCTTACTGCTCAAATTTCTGGATGCCGCCGACTGGCTTTCGGTACAAGTACACCCCGATGACGCGCAGGCGGCAGAGCTAGAAGGCGAGCCGCGCGGCAAAACTGAAGCATGGATCGTGCTGGAAGCCGATCCCGGCGCGCAGTTGGTGATCGGTGTGAAGCCCGGCGCCAGCACTGACGATCTGCGCCGCGCGGTAGAAGCCGGTAAACTGGAAGATTGGCTGGTCTATCAGCCCGTTTCCAAAGGAGATGTGCTGTTCATCAGCGCGGGCACCGTTCACGCCATCGGCCCCGGCCTGCTGATCTACGAAATTCAGCAGTCTTCCGATACCACCTACCGTTTTTATGACTGGAATCGCATGGGGCTGGATGGCAAGCCGCGCCAGCTTCATGTTGATAAGTGCCTCGCCGTCTCTAAAACGCACGCCATCCCCGCCATCACCCGTATTGCCAGCAGCGGCGCGGAAGTTACGGTAATTGACAGTCCGTATTTCAAGACCATGCTCTATCGTCTTGGCGGCGACTCTCCGCAGTCAGTCGCGCTGAATACCGGCGGCAAATTTCAGATCATCACCTGCGTTGATGGCACGCTGGAAATACGTGCTGGCACAAGCCATATCACGCTGGAAAAAGGCCGCACCGCACTGCTGCCCGCCGGATTGGGATCATACGCGCTCAGCGCAAAACGCAGCGCACAGATTCTGCGCTCGTGGCCGGGAGATGGCGACTAAATGGATTCCCTCGCCTTTGTGCCTATTCTAGTGGTTGGCTTCGCCGCCAGCCTCGGCCTAACCCCGCTTTCGCGCGCGCTGGCGCTGCGTTTGGGCGTGGTTGCCGTCCCTAGCCAGCGCAACATTCACAAAGACTACAAACCGCTGATGGGCGGTCTTGCGATGTTTCTGGCCTTCGCGGTGACGCTGCTCTTGTTCAGCCCGCCTGCTTACGCCGCCGAGCTGATGATCGTTATCGGGGGCGCGGCGTTCCTCGCCATCGTCGGTCTGATTGACGACCGCTACGACCTCGGCATCCGCGTCCGGCTGATCGCACAGGCGTTGGTCGCCTTCGTGATGGCGCTGTTAGGGGTTCGCGTCGAGCTTTTCGGCACGCCATTTTTGGATATCCTCCTCACCATATTCTGGGTGTGCGCGATCACCAACGCGATTAACTTCCTCGATAACATGGATGGCCTCGCCGCCGGCCTGACCGGAATCGCGGGCATCTGGTTCACGCTTATCGCCTTCAATGAACATTTGGAGTTGGTCAGCTTGCTCGGCGCGGCCATTGCCGGCGCAGCCATCGGCTTCCTGATCTACAATTTCAGCCCCGCCAGCAGCTTCATGGGCGATATGGGAGCGTTGGTACTCGGCTTTGTGCTGGCGACGCTGGGTATCAAGCTCGAATTTGGAGAACAACCGCTTGGCGTCACATGGATGGTGCCCATTCTGGTACTGGCGCTGCCAATACTAGACATTAACTTGATCATGCTCACTCGCCTGCTGGAAGGCCGCCCCATCGGGCAGGGCGGAAAAGATCACTGTTCGCATCGTCTCATGGCGATGGGCTTAAGCCAGCGAAAAACGCTGCTGGTGCTGTAT
>JACSRP010000004.1 GCA_014879665.1 Anaerolineae bacterium
CTCAAGAGGTTAAACAGCGTGGTCTTGCCTGCGCCGTTTGGGCCTATAATCGAGTGCATCGCCCCGGAAGTGATACTAAAACTCACACCATCTACGGCGATCAGCCCGCCAAAGGCTTTGCGCAGCCCCCGCGCTTCAAGAATCGTATCGGTCATAAGACAAAAGTCTCTACAAATGGTTCAATATCACAGGTGGAGGCAAGGCATTGAGACATTTCAATCCGCCTAAGGCGGGACGCGCAAAGCGCGCCCCTACCCTACAACATCTGGTTACTTTTGAAACAGGTCTAATGCCTTACCTTCATATACGTTTTTGCTTATTGCTCGCCCATTGCGGCGACTTCCGCATTAAATTCTTCATCCAGCGGCACGCGTTCGGCAGCTATATCTTCGGGCAGCAGAATCGGCGGGATGATCTGGTACGCCGGTACTTCGGACAGCAGTTCGTAGAACAGTTGATCCGGATCGTCGAGGTTGTCTAGGCGAGCGATGTACATCGGCACCAACGTCTGATGGTCGGACGGGCGAATAGCATAAGTTCCCTTCGGCCCCTCGAAAATCATCCCTTCCAAAACCGGGATCACAGTTTCCGGAAGGCTGTCGCCAGCGGTTTCAGTGAGCGCACTGACCAACGCCTGCGCAGTGGCAAAACTGCATTCGGTGAACAGGTCGGGGTTTTCCTGGTACAGCGCCTGACTTTGCTCTACCATCCAGTCGTTGATTTCGTTATCGGGGAACGAATAGTGATACACAATCCATGAGATATTGCCGATATTGCTAGGATCGCTAAGGGCAACAATATCATTAGAATTGAAGGCCGCAACCACTGCCATCTGATCCTGCACGCCGAGTTCAGAAATCTGCTGGAATAGAGTCACAGAGCCGTCACCTGCCCAGATCGGCAGCATCGCGTCGGCGCCGCTCGCCAAAACCTGCTGCAAATATTGGGTGAAGTCAGTGGTTTCCAGCGGCGCATAGATCGGGTCGCTCACAAATTCGATACCAGCACTGGCGAGCACCCCGGCAGCAGCCGCGCTGGCGCGACCAAAGTCGTTGTCAATTGCCAGGATGACAAACTGATTACCAAGTTCGGCATTAGCATAGGGCGCAAACGCGAGGAAATCCTGGAAGGTATTGCGGCAAATGCGGAATGTATTGGGATTCCAGTTTGCGCCGGTGATGGCGGGGGAAGCAGCGGGAGCAGCCAGCAGCAGAACGTCGCTGTCCAACGCCACCTGCTGAACGCCGGTCATCACACCGGAACTGGGGGCGCCAACCAGCACTTCTACGCCTTCTTGCTCGATTAGTTCACGCGCTTGTGTCGCAGCGGTATCAGCATTGCTGGCGTTATCGCGAACAATCACTTCAACCGGGCGACCCGCAATTTGCACCGCTGCCAGCGCCTCATCAATACTGGCAAACTCAGCGGGATCAACGCCTGCGGCGTAAAGCAGACCAAGCTTGAAGCCATGTTCCAGTTCATAGCCGTAAATCGTAAGTGGACCGGACTGATCGACCAGAAGGCCGATACGCAGCGGCTCACCATCTTGCGCTGAGATTGCTGAAACTGCACCGAGAGAAACAACCATCACCACTACGAACAACAACATCAACTTACGTAACATCTTTCTTGCCCTCCTCATAAATTTATGACTAAATAGACCAGCGAAAGCGGCTCACACCGTCTCCGGTGCGATGACCACTGCTTCACCCTCAAGGACCAGCACGCCGTCACTGTTAATGACGATGGTGCTGAAGGTGGCAATCCGTTTATTTTCCCGATAATTCGTTAGCTCAACGGTTGCCGTTATC
>JACSRP010000219.1 GCA_014879665.1 Anaerolineae bacterium
TGCAGCCATGCCGGCAGGTTTCGCGCTTGAAACACGAAATGCCCGGTCAGCATCTCGAATAACATGCAGCCGAAGGAATAAATGTCGGAACGGGTATCCACGTTATTGCTGCGGCATTGTTCTGGAGATAGATAAGGCGCGGTGCCAATGATTGCGCCCATGCGCGTCAGCCGGTGATCATCCCGCCCCGGTCGCATCGCCATCTCCATCGGCGTAATGTCTTCTGCATCCAGTGAGCGTACAAGCCCGAAATCAGTCACCTTGGCGATATTGTCATGTGTGACCAGAATGTTCGCCGGTTTCAAATCGCGGTGGACTAGCCCCGGCACCCGCCCGACAGCATGCTGCATGCCCAGCGCCACATGCAGGCCAAACTGTACCGCCTGTGCTTGCGAAACTCGCCTTTGCTCGATCCAGCCCCTCAGGTCGGTGCCTAAACCTTCCGGCCCGCTAACGTGTTCCAGCATGATATAAGGCCGTGTGCCAATGCGCTGTACGAGCTGCGCCTGCACAATATGCCGGTGCTTTTCCAGTCGGATCCATGTCAGCGCTTCCTGTTCAAAACGGGCAACGGCGCGTTCATTTTGCAGAAAACGATTTTGAAAACTCTTGAGCGCAATCGGCGCGCGTTCTTCATGGTCATAACATAAATACACCACACCCATACCGCCCAACAGCACTGAGGCCACCTCATAGCGCCCGTTTATGCGCTCGCCCTCATGGTATTCGCCATCCAGTGAATCGTTGATATTCGCAGGCGCGGCGTCAGCGCGCGTGAGCAGCGAAACCAGAAAGTGCTCGCGCGATTCCTGATTCTCAAAGGATTCAAATGCGATGGCGCTCTGATCTGCCATCGTAGTCAGTTCAAGCGACTCCAGCGCCTGCCCAGCATTGGTATTTTGCCGGGATGCCGGCGCGCCTTGCCGTGCGTCTGCATCCTCATCTTCATGCAGGGACTCGGCCATGCTCAGCAGATTGAGTGCTGCCAGCGGCGCATCATCATCATCGCCCATCGTATTTTCGGTATTCACTTCCTGGTCTTCTGGCAGCAAATCTGCCACCGCCAGCGCCTCAAAAGAGATGTCCGGATCGCTTTGAGGGGTTGCTATCCCGAACAACGTCGAATCATCATTTACAGTATTTCGGCTGAACGAACTGCTGGCTTGGGGTTCAGGGTGGGCATTGCGATACAACTTAAATAGACGGGGCAGTATGCCTTCATGCAGCGATGCCGCCTGTGGATCGGTTTCGCCAAGCTCAGCCACGGCCCATAAAGCCACTGCCACGTTGTGCCGCGATGCTTTTTCTTGTGCGGTGGCGATCAGCCAGCTTAAATAATCGGTGCGGGCGCGTGCGGCCAGTCGCCGGTTTACGCTATCGTGAGCATCGGTGCGGGCGCGCAAATAGGCATTCAGTGTTTTGCCAACGTAAAAGACTAGCAGTCTCCCGTCTATACCTAGCGAACGCCCCGCGCACATATCGCCAATTGCGAAATAGGTGTTCATCCGCTCATCGCCCTCAAGGCGCAGCGCCAACCGTCCCAGCTTGCGAATTTCAGGGAATCCATCGCAGGCGAACAGATCGCGTTCGTCCAGTGTATGCCGCTTACGCATTAAGGCGTCTATACGCCGATCATTGAATGACGGCGCATGCCGCCCTGTTAGAGGAAGGTTCATAACCCGTTAAATTCAACTTGAATGACATCGAAAGTGATTTTAGCGAATCTTTGAGCGTATGGTGATCTCACCTTGCATAAAACAGCAAAAATGCATCGCAATCAGCGCCCCCGAAATGCTAGACGGGCGATTTCTCAGGCGTGAGGTTTTTTTGAGGGCGCAGCAGCCACCATACGGCGAAAGGGAAAAGCATGGTGAGGTATTTTGCCCACACGATATATAAAGCGGGCGTTAAAAGGGTGAACCATGCAAGGCCAAATAAAAGCAGTCGCCGCCAGCCTTTCAACTCGCCTATCGCAGGTACCAGCAAAATCATATGCACAGCCATCACGTAAGGCAGCAGAAACGTGCCAAGCGCCATCAGCCTGTAGGGATTTGCATTGGTGAAGGGCAGCATGAGTAGGCCGATGGCGAGCGCCGGCCACCCAATAGCCATCCAACCCATAGCGATTGGATGGCCGGTGGATTTTCCTAATAGCCCGAAGGTTTGCAGCGGCCATAACCCCCAGATCAATATGGTTAACACGCCAAAGACTGCTGCCCAGATGATCCACTTGCGCCGCGCTAACAGTGCGAAGGCGGCAAGATGCGGTTGAACCAATGCCCATGGAATGCCAAACGGTAAAAATGCCATCCCAATCACAACGACCATCGCCATGTTCCCCTCCCATAACAGCATGGGAACAAGCGGCGTAAGCAGCGCCAGAGCAGCAGCCGACAGCATAGAGGCACGTGATTGCCCCGCCGCAGCGCGTACAGTCAAGATGCCGAGTGCCGTCATAAACGCGCCGTATAACAACCATAGTCCAACACGTTCAGGCCAGATAGTCAGCGGCTTAATGCCGGGCTGTAACCATGGGGGATAGGTGTCGTTGAATAAGCCCTCTACGTGTAACCGCCATTCCCAGCCAACGGTGGGCAGGCGGCTGGTCAGTGGAAGCAGGATAACCGCTCCGATAATGATAAAGACGAGCGCGCGCCAATCGAAAGGCTCTGGTTTCAGCCAGTCTACTTTCCATGCTGTCCACCACCGGAACAGATAGGATATGGAACGTGTCTTGAATCGGGTTGCGACTGTTACACTGCTCATCAATACTTACTCAAAGCGTACATTCCCATTATATGGATGAAACGGCTTGATTTTGGTTAAACAGTTTAGGGTGCTGATCAGCCTATTCAAAAATACGCTCTTTGGTGATGATGGGCATTATGGTGCAGGGAGAAAATAGAAGCAGTAGTTGTATAAACTTGGAGGCTGCTATGCCTGAATATAAGACGCTAGCTGATCTGCCAGAAGGGGTACGCAATAATGTGCCGAAACATGGACAGGAAATTTATATGAAAGCGTTCAACAGCGCGTGGAAGCAGTATGACACGCCTGAAGAACGTAGAGGTGATGATACCCGTGAAGAAACTTCTCACAAAGTAGCATGGGCAGCGGTGAAACAGGATTACCAGAAAGACGATAAAACGGGTCACTGGCATTCCAAGAGCGAGTGAACAACGCATCTTTATAGAGCTGCTTTAGCAAGATATGGCTCTGGAAGCGAATATCCCTTCCAGAGCCACGTTTTTAGACTTGCGTTGAGAACCGGTAAATCGTGGTAGATTGAAACAGTTCACCGGGGCGCAGTTCAACCGATGGAAACCGGGGTTGATTGGGCGAATCTGGAAAATGCTGCGTCTCAAGGCAAAACGCATCCCCTTGACGATAAATGTATCCTTCAGCGCCAACGAGCGTACCATCCAGAAAATTGCCGGTGTAAAACTGCACGCCGGGTTCGCTGGTCAATACTTCCAGCACGCGCCCTGATACTGGCTCAACCACCCGCGCGGCAAATACCGGCGTTCGCTGGTCAGAGTCATTAATCACAAAATTATGATCGTAGCCGCGTGCAAATACTATCTGTGGATGATTTGAGCGCAGACTTTCGCCTATGCGGGTGGGCAGGCGTAAATCAAACGGTGTACCGGCAACCGCCGCAAACTCGCCCGTGGTAATTAGATTGCTATCTATTGGCGTGATCTGATCAGCATTGATGGTGATCAGGTGATCTTCAATTGATCCTGAGCCAGCCCCCGCCAGATTGAAATAGGCGTGATTGGTCAGGTTGACCACCGTAAGCGCATCCGTAGTCGCCGTATAATCAATGCTGAGGGCGTTGTCATCGAACAGCGTATAGACCACGCGAACGGTTAGCGTGCCGGGAAAGCCCTCTTCGCCATCCGGGCTAACGTAGGTTAAGGCTGCGCTCTCGCCAGTTTCGAACCGCGATGTTTCTGCCGACCAGATTTTGCTATCAAACCCTTTCGCACCCCCATGCAGGGTGTTCTTGCCGCTGTTGGCCGCGAGCAAATAGGTTTTGCCGCCCAATGTGAAACGGGCATAACCGATACGGTTAGCAACCCGCCCGATCAGGCTGCCGAAATAAGGGCTGCCCAATTCATAATCTTCCATCTGCGCGAAGCTCAGCGTCACATTGGCAAAATGACCCCGCCGGTCTGGCACACGAATTGAGGTGATCGTTCCGCCGTAGGTGATAATCTTCACCTCCATGCCCTGAGCGTTGGTCAGCGTATATTCTTCTACGGCCGTGCCGCTGGATGTAACTCCAAAAATTCGCATCATGCGATAAACCGTTTCTCTAAATTCGCCAATGGTGAAATTTGACACAATATTTACAAGCCGTCAAAATTGAACATAGAGGCAATATAAAGTGAGTATCCGGATCGGATCAGGCTGATTGCTCAGCGAGTCGATCCAGATTGAGAAGTCTTCTAAGGGTAAATCGTGACTGAAAAAATGAAGGTAGGCATCATCGGACTGGGAAATATCAGCCCGGCGTATATCAAGGGTTGCCGCGCGTTTGAGAATCTAGAACTGCTGGCCTGCGCGGATTTGCTGCCAGAGCGGGCAGCAAAAGTTGCAGATGAAAATGCTATCCCGCGCGCGCTGTCGGTAGATGAACTGCTGGCCGATGACGAAGTTGACATCGTTGTGAACCTGACGATTCCCGCGGTACATGCGGCGGTGAGTCAGGATATTTTGAGCGCCGGAAAGCACGTTTACAGCGAGAAACCGCTGGCTATTACGCCGGAAGATGCCCTCGCTGTTTTGAACGTGGCAGAAAGCCGCGGCCTGCGTGTGGGCTGCGCGCCGGATACCTTCCTATTTGCCCCCCACCAGACCAGTCGCAAATTGATTGATGATGGCGCAATCGGCACTCCCGTAGCCGCGGTTGGCTTCATGGCGGGCCATGGGCCGGAAAGCTGGCACCCTAACCCTGATTTCTTCTATGCGGAAGGCGGCGGGCCAATGCTGGATATGGGGCCGTATTACATCACCTGTCTGGTGAACCTGCTTGGCCCGGTACTGCGGGTAAGCGGGGCGGCCAGAGCATCATTCCCCGAACGTATCGCCGGGGATGGGCGTCATATTCCGGTCAATATTCCCACGCATTATGCCGGAACGCTGGAATTTACTTCCGGTGCGATTGCAACTTTAATCACTAGCTTCGATGTATGGGGACACCGTCTGCCGCAAATGGAAGTTTACGGCGAAACTGGCTCGCTAGCAGTTCCCGATCCTAACGGACACAGCCCGCGAGAAGTGCTGATAATTTCATCACAGTCTCGCGAATGGGAAGAAGTGCCGCTGGCTTACCCGGATATTTGGGCGCGCGGCATCGGGCTGGCAGACATGGCCGATGCTATTCAGCATAACCGACTGCATCGCGCAAGTGGGGCGCTTGCCTATCATGTGCTGGAAGTGATGAGTTCATTTGTGCTGGCTTCGCAAGCCGGAACTTACATCAATATCGCCAGTAAGATTGAACAACCCGCCGCGATTCCGGTAGATATTCCGCCGGTGTTCATTACTGCGGAAGCGAAAGCCTAAAGTTGTTTTCGCCGCAAAAGACGGCTCAATATCTCGTGCTGGAGGTCGGGCTGCCCGAATAGGGAAGCGTGACTGAACTCAGATAAGGAGAGGATGTCGGGGGCTGCGCGCTCAACATGCCCATGCCCACAAAAATTGCGATGAGCACGAGTACCAGAAGGATGAGGCGCAGATTGTGATACATGGGTCACTCCAATAATTGTGATGATCTATATAACGCCAAAGCCGCATTCAAAGTTTCGTAAAATGTTCAAGTTGTGGATGTTTCACGGTGGCAGCGATATTTATCGCTGCCCTGTTTGTTTCTGTTACCAGTAAGACGCAGCCCTGAATTAAAAAGTTCCAAAAACCTGATCGCTTGTTTTTCTACCAGTACACGCGCTGCGCTGCATACATTTCACGCGATTTTGAGCGCTGACAATACATAGCTGTAACATTTCTGAATTGTTTGATTTTTTCTCTCTGGCAATCAGACTTTTGCGGCATATTTTGATCTGGGCACGCCGATGGAGCTTGTAATCCCCCAACTGGCTATATGCTTTTTCTTCTGCGGTGCAGGGAGAAAAGTGAGGAGGGAGGGCTTTTTGCGCGCGCCTTGTTGATAATTTGTTGTAGGGCTAGAACTCTATTTACCGTATAATGTGCTTTCCTACCCCGTAATTTAAATACGGTGTTGTTTTTATTGGTACAACGGGTCGAGACATCATGCTTCTATTTGGAATCGTGTTTGCCCCGGCTATCACGGCATTAGTTCTTGCTCTTGTTCCCCAAAAGTGGTTGGCGCGGCTTACGCCAATCGTTCCTGCGGCGATATTCGTCTGGTTAGCGGCCACACAGGTGGGCGCGGATACTATCGTCACCGCAGAGATGCCGTGGTTTCCTTCGCTTGGTGTAACACTATCATTTTTTCTGGACGGGCTTGGCCTGCTGTTCGCGCTGATCATCAGCGGTATCGGCGCGCTGGTGCTCATCTATGCGGGTGGTTATTTTGAGAAACCGGCGGATAGGGTGCGCTTCAGCATCTACACGCTGATCTTCATGACGGCGATGCTGGGGATTGTGACGAGCAGCAACTTACTACTGCTGTTTGTTTTCTGGGAAATCACCAGCATCACTTCTTATCTCTTGATCGGTTTCAAGAATGAGAGTTCGGCAGCCCGTGAAGGCGCCCGCCGCGCCCTGTTGATCACCGCGGGCGGCGGGCTGGCGCTGATGGCTGGTATCCTGCTGATCGGCATAGTGGGCGGCACATTTGATCTTCAAACGCTGCTCAATAACCCCGATGTGCTGCGCGAGAGCGGCTTATATCTGCCCATCACACTGCTCATCTTCGCCGGGGCTTTTACCAAAAGCGCGCAGTGGCCGCTGCATTTCTGGCTTCCCGGCGCGATGGAAGCGCCAACCCCCGCCAGCACCTATTTACATTCTGCGACGATGGTCAAGGCCGGTATATTTTTACTGGCGCGTATGAGCGCCCTGCTAAATGGCACCGACCTCTGGCTGTATACGCTGACCATTATCGGGCTGATCACCTTTGTCTATGGCGCGATCATCGCCCTAAGGCAAACCGATCTCAAAGCCATCCTCGCCTACAGTACCGTTAGCTGGTTGGGGATTCTGGTGGCGGTGCAGGGGGCGGCTAATGAATATGCCGCGGTGGCGCTGGCGGTGGGCGTGCTGGCGCACGCGCTTTACAAAGCTGCGCTGTTCCTGATGGTGGGCAACGTAGACCATGCCACGCATACGCGGCTGATTGATCGTGTCGGCGGGTTGGCGCGCCCGATGCCAATCACGTTTGCGGCGGCGCTGGTCGCTTCCTTGAGCATGGCTGGCATCCCCCCGCTGATGGGATACCTCTCTAAAGAGACGCTGAATGCGGCCTCAGTGTATGATGGCTTACCTGCACTGCTGGCGGCGCTGCTGCCTATCGGTGTGGTCATCGGCGCGGCCTTCACGGTCACGGTGGCCTTTCGCGTGTTGTACGATACCTTTCTCAAGCGTGCGCCTGCCGGAAGCGACTTGCACCCACATGAAGCCAACATCCCGATGCTGGCCGGGCCGGTAGTGCTAGGTGTGTTGTCGCTGGCGCTGCCCTTTCTACTGGTGCCTCTGCTTGATCCGCTGATCAGTCAGACGGCGACCGCGATCCGGCAAACGCCAACCGCCGTTCATCTGCATCTTTTTGAGGGCTTCAATACGCCTCTGTTGATGAGCATTATTGCGGTAGGCGCGGGGCTGCTGTTATTCACCATTCGGCAGCCATTGATTCGCGGGCTGCAAAAGCTGCCGGAATTTAACCCTGTAGTCATTTACCAATGGTTCTTCTTCACCGCGCTTCCAGTCTTTGCTGACCGGCTGACCATGCGGCTGCAAAACGGGCGTCTACAGTTTTATATCACCATTATTTTCGCCTCGTTCATCACCCTGATTTCAGGAATCATTCTACTGGCGCGGCTTTCATTCCTCGACGGCGATGTGCTGGCGCATTTTGACTGGCGCATTGCTGTGGTCTGTCTATTCATCATAATCGGCGCGGTCAGTACCATTTTTGCGCCAACCCGTTTGTCGGCCATCGTAGTGGCAGGCATTGAAGGATCGCTGCTTTCCCTATTGTTCGCCATTTACGGCGCGCCGGATCTGGCTTTCACTCAAATGATGATCGAGGTGGTCACGCTGGTCTTGTTCGTGCTGGCCTTCCACTTTTTGCCGGATGCGTTTGTGGCTCAGAAAAGCCGCGTCGGGCGGGCGCTGGATCTCCTGATCGCGGCGGGAATGGGCGTAATGGTCACGCTGCTAATTCTGGTGGCTAATTCCAACCAGATCGGTGAACCGATCAGCGATTGGTATATCGAAAATGCGGTGAGCCTTGGTCAGGGGCAAAACGTCGTCAACATTCTGCTGGTAGATTTTCGCGGTTTAGACACTATGGGCGAAATCACCGTGTTGATCATCGCTGCTATCGGCGTGACGGCGCTGTTGCGCTTCCGCCCGGCCAGCCAACCGCGCGGCGGTCAGTTCCTCACCAAAAATGTAGAGCCGCCTCCCGAAGAACCGCTTCCACCAGAAGATGAATCTCATGACGAGGAAAGTGAAGAGGCAAACGAGGAAGAAATCTCATGACTCGATCTGTATTTTTTCAGTTTGTGGCGCGGGTAATGCTGCCGGTGCTGCTCATTTTTTCGCTCATGCTTATGCTGCGCGGTCACAACGAAGCCGGCGGCGGCTTTGTCGGCGGTCTGGTCGCCTCCTGCGGTGTCATGTTAATGACGCTGGCTTACGGGCCGGATGAAGTACGCCAGCGTTTCAAAATTGACTTTCTCCGGCTGATGTTCTGGGGATTGCTGATTGCAGTGTTTGCCGGTGTGCTCGGCCTGTTCGCAGGCGGCGCGTTCTTAGAGGCGGAGTGGTGGAAACCCTTCATTCAGGGCATCGGGCGCTTAGAGTTGGGGACGCCGCTGCTGTTTGACATCGGCGTTTACATCATCGTCCTAAGTGTTACCTCCAGTATCGTTATGAGCATGGCCGAAGAGGGCGAAAGGAACGACTGATGTTACTCGTATTTGCGATTACGGCTGGCGTCATCTTCGCCAGCGGCGTTTACCTGATGATGCGCCGCAGCATGGTGCGCCTGATTATCGGCCTGCTGCTGGTGAGTTATTCGGTCAACCTGATCCTTTTTTCGGTGGATGATTCCGGAACCCGCGGCGCGCCGATTATTAACAGCGCCGAAGTTGAGGTCATGTCCGATCCATTGCCACAGGCGCTGATTCTCACCGCCATCGTGATCAGCTTTGGCGTGCTGGCCTTCACGCTGGCGTTGGGCTATCGCGCCACGCAGGTGGCCGGCACTGACAACATAGACACGCTGCAAAGCACAGATCGCGAGATTTAGAGATGCAAATACTGATCATTCTTCCCCTGCTGATTCCCCTTTTGACCGGCTGCACCGCGCTGATTCGCTTTCGTGAAATGCGACAGCTGGCAGCGCTGATCGGGTTGTTTCTAAACATGCTGGTTTGCCTGCTGCTGCTGCTTGAAACGCAGGTCAATGGCATTCTAGTCGTGCAGGCCGGCGCTGTACGCGCGCCTTTCGGCATTTCGCTGGTGGTAGATTCGCTAACGGCGGTGATGTTGAGCATCAGCGGCATCATCGGCTTTGCTGTCGGCATTTTTTCGGTCACTATAGTTGATGCTAATCACCAGCGGTTTGCGTTTTATCCGCTGATCGGTTTCCTGATGATGGGTATCAATTTTGCCTTCGTCACTGGCGACCTGTTCACCCTGTATGTGGCGTTTGAAGTGATGCTGATGGCCTCTTTTGTGCTGTTAGCGGTGGGCGGAGAGCGCGGGCAGATTGAGGGCGGGCTGAAATATGTGACCCTGAATCTGATCAGTTCAACCATATTTTTGATCGCCGCCGGGCTAACCTATGCCGTGGTAGGCACGCTGAACATGGCGCAGTTAGCAGCGAGGATGGCTGAGCAGCCCTCTCCGGGAATCGGCACGGTGCTTGCGGGGCTGTTCCTGATCGCCTTTGGCATAAAAGCCGCCATCTTCCCACTTTTCTTCTGGTTGCCTGCGTCTTATCACACCCCACCGATTGCCGTCACTGCACTTTTTGGCGGTGTGTTAACTAAAGTTGGCATTTACGCGATGTTGCGGGTGCTGATGATGATCTTCCCGCAAGAGATCATGTTTTTACAGCCGTTAATCCTCACGCTGGCAGCGTTCACCATGATCATTGGTGTGTTGGGCGCCGTCGCGCAAACCGAATTCAGGCGGCTGCTCTCTTTCCATATCGTCAGTCAGATCGGCTATCTATTGATGGCCATAGGGTTGTTCACAAGAGACAGCATGACTGGCGCGATCTTTTTCATGGTACACGTCATTCTGGCGAAAACCGCGCTGTTTTTTATCAGCGGCATGGCTTACGAACTGGGCGGAACGTACAAGCTAAAGAAGCTCGGCGGATTGAGCAAGCGGGCGCCGGGGCTGGCGCTGTTATTTTTATTTGCAGCTTTTTCACTGGCGGGTTTCCCACCATTTTCCGGTTTCTGGGGCAAGCTGCTGTTGATCCGTGCCGGCCTGGAAGCCGGGCAGTATGTCATCGTCGCCATCGCGCTGGGCGTCAGCCTGTTAACCCTCTATTCGATGCTCAAAATTTGGAATGAGGTGTTCTGGAAAGCTGCCCCCAAACACGATGCCGATGAGATGCCTGAGCGCAAGCGCCTATCCCCGCTGATGATGGCTCCGGCGGCGGCGCTGGTGGCGTTGATTATCGCCGTAGGGGTGCTGGCGGAACCTGTTTTTAAGCTGTC
>JACSRP010000221.1 GCA_014879665.1 Anaerolineae bacterium
TTCTGCTTCCATGAAATCAATCTGCACCGCGTGCAGCTCACCGTATTTTCCTATAATCAGCGGGCAATGAAGCTGTACGAACGGCTTGGTTTTGTGCGTGAGGGTGTGTGGCGGGAAGCCATTCTGCGCGATGGGCAGGCGTTCGATACCCTCTGTTACAGTATGCTGGCGCGGGAATATCAGGCAAAACAGGCACAGGATTCAGCAGAACGGGATTGAGGGAACAATATGAGAAGAACGAGCCATCTTTGACGTATTCTAGAATCCACAATTTAGCGAGATTCATGACTGGACTATATAAGGGATAAATACTCATGCGCTCTTTTATTATTGATACCGATACCGCATCTGATGACGCTGTTGCCCTGATTATGGCGCTGCGCGCGCCGGATGTGGACGTGAAGGCGATCACCACGGTTGCCGGAAACGTGCCGCTAGAACAATGTACGATCAATGCCCTGTATACCTCTGAATTATGCGGTTCAGAGGTGCCGGTTTACCCCGGCGCAGACAAGCCGTTGATCCGTGTTATGGAATATGGCGACTGGTTTCACGGCATTGACGGGCTTGGCGAGATGAATTATCCGCCGCCTAAACGTGCCGCGCAAAGCGAACACGCCGTAGACGCGCTGATCCGGGTGATCCGCGAAAACCCCGGCATCGTGCTGGTCACGCTTGGCCCGCTGACGAACGTGGCGATGGCCGTTAGCAAAGCGCCGGATATTGTTCAGAATGTTAGCCGCTGCGTGTTGATGGGCGGCGCGGCCAATACTATCGGCAATGTTACGCCTGCCGCTGAATTTAATATCTGGGTAGACCCGGAAGCGGCGCGTATCGTGTTCCATTCCGGCCTACCGATTGAGATGGTGGGCTGGGAATTGTGCCGTTTTGAGGCCAACCTTACGCTCAATGAAATTGCAATGGTGCGCGGGTTTGAGACTGATCTCGCTGAATTTTCGATGGACTGCAACCGGCGCGCGTTGGAGGCCAATTTGAGCCAATCTGGCGATCCGGGATTAGGTTTACCGGACCCGGTGACGATGGCGATTGCGCTTGATCCGACAATTTGCACGCGCAAATCAACCCATCATGTGGATATTGAAACGCAGAGCGATCTGACGCGCGGGATGACCGTTGTTGACGAGTTCAATCTGGCGGCTGACCCGCGCAATCATCACACATGGCTGCCGCTTTCAGAGCGCGCGCCGGGCGTGAGCGTGTGCTGGGAAATTGACATTCCGCGCTGGAAGGAAGCGCTGTATCAGTCGCTGCGGTGAGGGTGGGGGGAAGGGCGCAGTATGCTACGAGGGCGCAGCGTGCTGCGCCCCTACGGTGTGGGGTGGGGTTAGGGGTAATTTTCTACGAATTGTTCTACTGCTTCGCTGACCGTATCCACTGCCGATTCATGCACGATCAGTTCGAGAATGCTGGCGATGGCCGCTTTCATCTGGTCGTAGGCGGCAAGCGCGCCGGGTTCGTCGGCAAAAAAGCGGGTATGCACCATCCAGCCATAGATGCCGCAGGTGATGGCGAAAGGAACGTTATAGAGGGTGCTGCGTTCCAGTGAAATGCGCGCGCCATCGGCATGTTCTTCATCGCGGATGATTTCGCCGCCTTCGCTGCCGCGGGTGCTGATGGTCAACCCCTGTTCAAAGGGTTTCCAACCGCCGGAACCGTTGCTATAAGCTTGCCCTTTAGCGTTCATGATGTTTCCTCATGCGGCTGAATAAACTCGACACGATTCCCGAACGGATCGCGAAATTCAAAGCGATTGAAACCGGGGATGGGGATCGAGTCGGCCATTTGGATGCCATTTTCGCGCAGAATCTGTTCCCATGCGGGAATATCATCCACTTGATAGGCCAGATGCGCTTTGGTGGCATGGCGATCTACGCCCTCTTCGGTGCCAACGTGTACCTGCTGGTCACCGATTTGCACCCAGAAACCGCCCCGTCCTTGCAAAGAAGCCGGCTTCTCAATTTCTGATAATCCTAATATACCGCAATAAAAAGCGCGCGCCTGCGCTTCTGCGCCTTTTGGGACGGTGATCTGGGCGTGGTGTAAGCGCTGAATGTGAGGCATAGAAGAACTCTTTCAGAACGATGGAACTAAAGAGACAGAGAGACAGAAAAATGTTCAAAGGCGGGGATGTGATTTTTGTTGGCGCGATTATAGGCGGCGGTTATCGCCGTCTTTGCGGCCGAATTGCAAGACTTTTTTATCACCGCCGCCTGAACCCGGAGAGACACCCGTGATCTGCTGATGAATTGCCTCATAGAAGCGCTGATCGTAGTCGCGGGTGCGGATAACAATGGGCATCGGCACAGCGTGACCCATGATGATCGCCTGCTGGCGGGTTTCAAGGCGCGCTAATACTTCACGGAGGCCACCCGCCGCGCTAATGCCGGTGAGGACGGCGTTAATATCGCGCTCGTTATCGAGCAAGGCGGTGACGCGAGTGCCGATTTGACTCATGACTTCTTCATCAATGCCGCTAGGGCGCTGATCCACAATCAACAAGGTGACATTGAACTTGCGCATTTCGCGGGCGATGATGCCGAAAATTGTTTGATCGGCAATTTTAGGATCGAGGAATTTATGCGCCTCTTCGATCACGATTAATAACTGCTTTGGTTCCAGTTCATTATTCCCTAAGGCGCGCTCCATGCGGTCTACATAGCGCTCGTGGATGCGGCGGGTGAGGTAGTTGGCGACGAGAATATAGGCTTCGAGCGAGCTGCCGAACTTGCCGAATTCAAGCACGACGCTGCGGCCATTTAGGAGCATGTGCATGATCGATTCGATGCTGTCTTCGGCGGCCTCTGGAGTCAAGAAGCTCCAGCGTTCAAAACGCTGCACGCGGCGCTGTAAGGCTTTGAGGGTTCCCGATCTGGCGTTGGTCTTGGCTTCGATCTCCTCAAAATCGGGTTCTTCGGCTTCGATCAAGCGGAGAATCCAGTTTTCACCCCACCGTTTGCTGAGCGTGAAAGCGGCATCCACCATCGTATCGGAAAGCCCCATCGTCTCTTTGAGCATACCGAGATCTTCAGGCTCGATGGCGCTGTAGGGCAGCTTCACTTCGATATCGGGATTTACTTTGCGATTACGTGTCGAGTCAGGATCGAGGGTGCAGATGGCGACTTTAGAACGACCAAGCAGATCAGCCAGCCCTTTGGCCTGCGGCTGCCCCTGATTTTCGGTTTTGGTCTGCCCCCCGTAGTCATTGTGCATATCAAAGATCAGGCAGCTGGCCTTGTTATTGGCGATGACGCCGGCTAAGAGCATTCGGGTGAGGAAACTTTTACCGGTTCCGCTTTTGCCGAACACGCCGATTGAGCGCTCGACCAGACGGCCAAGATCAAGATTGATGCTGACCTGCTCCAATTCCAGCGGCGAACCAACGTTGAAATGATCGGCGTCTTCTTCGCCAAACACGGCGTTGACATCGGCCACCGTCGCATTTCTCACGTCCATGAAATGGCCGGGGATGGTTTTAACCGGCCGTGGCGAGGCTTTATCATGATCATCCAGATCAATTGAGAGCATGGGTTGAATGCTGATTTTTCCATAGGCGGCAGTACCGACATAGACATCGCGAAAGAAAGGGTTGGCGATGTCTGGCGGGTTGCTTTGAATTTCAGGGTTGGTGTTATCGAGCACCACATCGGTGATCATGCAAAAGAAACGCTGCTTCTGGCCGTGAACAACGACATAGCGGCCAACCGCCAGATCTTCGATGTTCTGGCCGTGATCGAGCTTGACGGTCAGCCCTTTGCTGAGCGAACCGCCGACGATTACGCCGATACGGCGAGAGAGGGCTTCATCCGGAAAAAAAGCGTTAAATTCATTGGCGGCTTTGCTAGACATGGCGCACGGCCTTTGCTTTGAGTCAACAGGATGAATAGTGTATCATGGGTTTAGCACAATTGTTCGTATTTCTTCGGCACGAATCTGGTTAGAAAATAGTAAAGATTTTGAGATCAGCTCATCCCAAAAATCTGACGATTTTTTGCCCCTCACCCCTATCCCTCCCCCACGCAAGCGGGGCTGAGGGGCAGCGCATATGATTAGAGGGGGCGTTTATTGCGCGAAGCTGGCATCAATTTCACGTGCCAGCGCCAGAATATATTTTACGGCGCGCGTTGGCGTATCTGGCTCAATGTTTGCCAGCACATCGCTGATCTGGTGGCGGTGGGGCGGCGTGCCATCGCTGCCCACGGCGGTGATACCAATGGCTTGGTAACCCTGCCGCACGAGATTGATCACGGCATTGATGGTGGTTTGCTCACGGCCTGACACTTGCAGGTCGGCGTGCTGGCGGGCGGTGGCAGCAGCCAGCGCGGTGATATGCGGGGATGGGCGGGTATCGGCAAACACGCTCAAGCCCTGACGGGTGACATAGGTCACATCGCCGGCGCCAACGCTGTCAATATCAATGAAAGTGCTGAGGTCACGCGAAGGGGCGAAGCGATCAAGATAGACCTGAAGGCCATCATTGAAGGTTTCCTGCGCGCCGGTGAAAAGCAAGACCACTTCGGTATGTTCGAGAGGGTCGGCTTTAAGGCTGTCGGCCAGCGCCAACAGCGCCCCCACACCGCTGGCATTGTCATTTGCGCCTTCAACATGAGGCTGCGACTGCTCTTCGAGCAGATGGAGCGCCAACTGCCCCATGTTTACCGCCTGCGTGAGCCGCTGCATGCGGTTTGTGCCGCGGATGCCAAGCAGCGCATCCCAGAGCATGGAGACGGCAGAGAGAATGTTGAGCAAAATTGCCGCAGTATTGAGCAGCCGGAACACGGGCGATAGGGGCTGCAACGCGGACAGGCGCTGGCGGTCAGTATCCAGATGGGCGATCAGGTAAAGCGTGTGGCGGGTTTCGCCGGACGAGCGAATTTTGGCGATCAGATTCTGGCTGATGCCCATCTCTGAAAACACGGGGATGATGGGGTTCGCTAAATGGGCTGCGCGCTGCGCCCACAAACCAAACAGGGTGGTCAGGCCGCCAATCAGCTTAGATGAGCGATCCCCCCCCGCGAGCATGGAGCCTACGGCCAGCAGCAGGGCGGGCGGCATCGTTTTCCAGCCGGAAGTTGAGGGCGCGACGAAGGACTGCTCACGAATATCGGCCAGCCCCAGACTATCTAATTGTTCCTGCACATAACTTGCGGCCAGCCGTTCGCCTTCGTCTGCTGCGGGGCGCGCGCCAACGGCACTTAAAGCGCGCACATGCGCCATAATGGTTTCGGTTAATCGTGGATCAGTCATCGAGCCAAGTTCCCTATTTTGCACGTCATTTGATATTGATTCTAACCTAGAATCGGGTGGGGATAAAGCGGCGACGGCGCTGATTGGCGCAGGCGTTACCGAAACAGGCGCGCGGCAGATTAAGCAAAACCGTAACCGCCCAGATCTATTTCCAGCCGGATGGTTACGGTGTCGCCTTCTTCAAGCTGTTCCGCTTTTCGGATGGTGGCTTTGATCGGCACGAGATAGAGGCCATCTTTAGGAAAGAGGGAAGTCGTCCATGAGGTGCGGCCAACCTGAACGCGGGCGGGAATCACGCCCCAGCCATAGGTGACGAGATTAGAGATGGCCTTGATATCGGCGCTTTCTGCTTCTGGAATCGTGACATAGAACCAGGGCGCCGGCCCGCGCCAGTACCAGATTGCGCCGCTGAACTCGAACTGCATGGTGAGCCTCCGCCGCTTATCAAGGGAAGTGCCGTTTAGAACGGGCCTGTCTCTAGGCCGCCTGCAATTTTCTAGGTTTCGCCCTTCAGGTAATCTTCAATGGCGATGCGGGCGATGCGGTAATTGTCCCCGCCCATGCGGGCGGCGGGGAGTTTGCCGATGTTGATCAGCTCCAAGACCTGCGCTTCGGTGACCCGTAAATAAGCGGCGGCCTCTTTCACTGTCAGAATGTCTGGCACTTTCAGCGGCTGCGCGGGCGGCGGCGCGCCCCAACTGCCAAACGGCATTTGTATTGGCGACTTGAAGGTGGGTACTGCTGCGCCTGGCTCTGGTGGGGATGCTGGCGAGCGCCAGATCAGATAAATCACGGCGGCCAGCGCCAGCCCCAGCATGATGAGTTGGAAGATGATCAGGTTATTGAAAAGCGCGGTGATTTCAGGGTTGTTGGGGTCAAATATGATCTGTCCGTCGGGCAGCAATTCGGCGCTGTTCATGCCGACGATGGCGCCCATCACCCCGCCCGCGCAGAAGGACACCGCCGACGGCGCGATCAGCAGCAGGCCAATGCTGCGCCCGGTGGCTTTGGAAATATAGCGCCCCGGCAGTTGAAATTGTCCTCTAATCAGGACGATGATGCCTACCAGCATCGGAATAATATCGAGCATGAGCAGCCCTTCAGCTTTGAAAAGTGCCAACCTGATAATAACACCCCCGCGATGCTGGCGGCGTGCCGGGAAACGGACTAGGGGGTGGGTGGGGAATTGGCCGCCAGCCACGCCTGATAAGCGGCTGCATCTACCGCCGTGCCGCCTTCAATGTGCTGTTCAACCACCTTGCGCTGGCCGTTGAAGGTCAGGAAAATTTCGACATTTTGATGGCATTTTGTACCCCGCGCCACTTTATGCACGATGTAGCCCTGCCCTTCGTCGCTTTCGCTCAAATCGTTCATTAGGTTGATGCGCACACGCACGACTTCATCGCAGCCTTTGGGCTGAACGTAAATATATAGGCCGTTTGGGTCGCTGCTATTATGCTGCCCACCGCCACCAAATAGGGATCTCAAAAAATTCATCGCGCCACCTTAATTTCAGCACGTCGGTGGGATCATTATGCTATGCGCGGCCGAATTTTCCTATAGCAGGCGGTTTTTATGCCTCTGCATTTATTTTCCCTAACCATCTTCTACCCATCTTCCATCTAGTTATAGATAGAAACTTTGTTCTAATCTCTGATATAGTGGATGGTTGATATTTTGTTATCTGTGAGGGATAGCGATGACGAGGCGTAAACATAAGAAAAAGGCTGACTTGAACAGCACGATGAGCATAATGACTGAGAAGATTTATGCGAGTATTCAAAAATACACGGCCAGCGAGGGTATTCCGCCGAGTATTGCGGAAATTGCCGAGCGCGTGCATCTTTCGCGCGGGGGCGTGATGCGGCATTTGGATAAACTGGAGCTTCAGGGGCGGCTTCGGCGGGATTTCAACAAGAGGCGATCTATTGTGCTGATCGAGACGAAGAGGGAGGAAGTGGGGGAGAAGAAGGGGGAAGATTAAGGGCGCGGATGCCGCTACGAAACCTCACCCCTCAATCCCCTTCATACAGCGGGACTTTTAAAACATTCCCTTAATGCTGCGCGGCTATATCCCCAATTTTTAGGGGGAAGACCACAAAGCTTTTTACGTATGCTGTTGACATATCCTATAATTAGGAGCATGTGGAGTTCATTTTTAGAAGATGACTCTGAAGTAGGACAGTGAAAGGCAACAATATACAATGTTACGTCAATCGGGCAGGGCAGCGTTTGCAGCGTTGATCTGCTGTATTTTTCTGATGATGTCTGTTCCGGCGTTCGCACAAAGCGGCGCGCTGGTGGCGTTTGTGAATAATTCCGGCCAATTGATCGTGAACAGCGCCGATGGCAGTTACCGCTGGATTGTGACTAACCCGGATGAAACATTGGTGCCGCAGATAGGCTATACGTGGTCGCCCTCTGGCAATCAACTGTTCTTTGCGGTCAATGTTTACGGGGCGATCAGCCTGCGTTTTGCCAACCCCGGCTCACAGGCGGTCTATGAGGCCGCGCAGATCAGCGGGGGGACGCTTAGCGGCGGGGCATGGACACCGGATGGCCGCGGAGTGGTTTTCAGCGATGGGAACACCATCCGGCTGTTAGGGACGGATAGCTCACTGACGGATCTGGTCAGCGGGCAGGCGGGCGCGCGCGTCTTTTCGCCGTATGGCGACAGCCGCCCGAATTTACCGGGGACAGAAGTTCTCTCTGCCGATGGCCGCTATTTGTTCTACCAACAGGGCGATGGGCGCTATGCGGTGGCGGCGCTGGACGGCAGTTCGGCATTTCCGCTGCCCGGTTCTAATGATGCCAATGTGCGCGAAAGCGGCCTCTGGTCAAGCGCGGCACCGCTGGTCGCTTACTGGGGCTATGAAGGAAACAGCATCCTTTCGGTGACCAACGCCGCAAATGGGCAAACGGTGACGTTGGACAGTGGGCGCGCCACGCCGATCACGCCGATTTTATGGCGGCCAAACAGCACGCAGTTATTGTATCGGGACGCATCGGGCTACGTGCGGGCGGCGGATATGAGCTGCTTGAGCGGCGGCTGCGCGGCCAACCCGCTGGAAGCTGGCGTTGAAGCGCTGCCGCCAACGGCGATGGAGATCACCACTGACGGCGCATCCCTGTATTATCAGGATGGCTATAATTTGATGGCGGTCAGCATGAGCTGCATTGATTCGGCAAGCTGCGCCGGAAGCGCGGTGATGCTGGCGGGGAACGCCGCGCCGGGCATGATGGTTAGCGTGGGCGGGCCGATGCTGGCTTATACAGGCTTTGCCGCCAGCGCGAACGATGCGAATGACCGGCTGGCGCAGTTTGTGCAGTTGAACGGCTGCCAGGCTTCAGGCGGGTGTGTGGCGATGAGCGCTGGCCCGGGCATGACTGGATTGGTGGCTGGCGGCGGCAGCGCGGCGGTGGTGGATATTCCCGGCTCCGGTTTGCAGGCGATCAATCTCGCCAGCGGCACCGCAGCCTATCTTTCAGACTCGCCGGGTATGGCGGGGCTGGTTGGCGCGCGCTGGAATTCGTAGGGCGAAAGATAGCGGTAAGGGCAGACACGATAAGTCTGCCCTTTTTTATGCCTATTGCAGGCGACTGGTAGCGAAAAAATGTATGCTTTCGGAGGCCTCATGGGGCGTCCCTAGGGCATAGGTTGAGATAGACTCTTCCCACCGATCCGAATAGGTCGGATCCTCAACGTTAAAGGGGTGAGGGTTGGAAATCGCAAATGCGCCCTCTACGACGTTTCGCTGGCATCGCTGTTGATTCGCACCGAATCCAGCACCTGCTGGAACATCCCCACGTAATCATTGCCCGCGCTGTCGCCTGAAAAAGTTTCCAGCACCACAAACCACGGGCCATGCTGCCAGTAGAAGGCGTCGGTTTGCCCATCTTCAAAATTGGGCGACATCTCGCCAAAGCGGCGATAGCTGCGGCGGACGGTGCCATCGGGCGCGGCGGCTTCGTCAATGAAAGCGGCTGTTTCCGGGGGGAAATGTTCGCTTTGATACTGCTCGATCTGCGCGCTCAAATCGCCTGCGGGCGCAGACTCATCGAATATAGAAAGCGTGATATAAGCATCTTCATCGTGATGCCATGCCTGCGCGATAAAATTCTCGCCTGAAAGATCGGCCTCTGACCAGCCTTCCGGCACATTGATGGAAAAGAGATCGCGCTCCCACGACACGGAATTTGCCGCCGGGGTGGGCAAGGCGCTAACAGCGGCTGTATCCACTGTCGGGGTGACGAGTACAGGTGGGGCTGGCTGGCTGGAGATGGCAAAGACAATTCCGCCGATCACCAGAAGGGCGATCAAAGCTGCGCCCCCCATGATCAGGGGCATGGTGCGCCGTGATGATTTTTGCGCTGCTTGCGGTTGTGCAGAAGGGGGCGGCACCTGCGGCACATAGCCGGGCGAAGTTAGCGGCGGCGGGTTCATGGGCGGCGGGGTGATCGTGGGTTGATCAGCCATGCGCGGCGAGGTTATGGGCGGCGGCGTATCCTGCACCAGCGTAGGCATATCGGCAGAAATGACCGGGACGCGGGTGCGGGTGGAGGTTTTGGGCAGAGCCTCTTGCAGCGCCTGTGCCATATCCCCCGCCGAGGGAAAGCGATCATTCGGGTTTTTGGCGGTGGCGACGAAAACAATTTCTTCAACTTCCGGCGACACCTCTGGCCTGAACATGCGTACCGAGGGCATCGGCTCATTGATATGTTTGAGCAGCAGCGCAACGGGGGTTTCCGCTTCGTAAGGCTCGCGCCCGGTGAGCAGTTCAAATAAGACTACGCCGAGTGAATAAATATCAGAGCGCCCGTCTAAAGGCAGCCCATGCGCCTGCTCGGGACTCATGTAGGCCGGGGTGCCGATGATGGCGCTGCCGGTGAGGTTGCTGTTCATGACTCTGGCGATGCCGAAGTCAGAAAGATAGGCGTTGCCATTTTCATCAAGCAGAATATTGGCCGGTTTGAGATCGCGATGGATGATGCCCTGCTGATGCGCATAATCCAGCGCCTGCGCCACCTGACCAAAAGGCTTGACCACGGCATTGACCGGCGGCAGACCGCGCCGCACCATTTGCGACATACTGCCGCCGCCAAGATAGCGCATGGCGATATAGGGCGTGCCTTCAAATTCGCCAAAATCGTAAATTGGCAGAATATGGGGATGCTCAAGACGCGCGATGACATCCACTTCACGGGTGAAACGTTCATAGAAACTGGGATCATGCAGCAGAGCGCGGGGCAAGACCTTAATAGCCACCACGCGGCTGATATTGGTCTGGCGGGCGCGATAGACCGTCGCCATACCGCCGCGCCCGATTTCTTCCAAAATTTCAAATTGGCCGATGGTGTTACCGGTGAAATTATCTCTAGACTGATTTTGCATAGGTGCCTCTACGGATGATCATGCGATCCACTATAGCCATGTGCTGGCAGTTGGGCAAGTTGTTGGGGGTGGCGGGGGCGTTC
>JACSRP010000225.1 GCA_014879665.1 Anaerolineae bacterium
CCCAACACCGATCACCCGCAGGAAGCATGGGCGCTGTTGTCCTTCATGTACAGCCAGGAATCGCTGGAAGCACTCCAGGCCATTCAGCCCCGCATCCGCGCTCGCCTCGACGTGCCGGTTACTGGCGATGAGACCATGACCGCTATCGTGGATAACGTGCTGCCCTTTACCACCATCCGCCCGCAGCTCCCCGATTACAACCGCGTGTCTGCTGAAGCGCAGTTGATGACCGAGCGCGTTGTTTCCGGCGAAATGACCCCCGCCGAAGCGATGGCTGCCTACGATGAAGCCGTCACCGCATTGGTTGGCGAGGATAACGTAGAACGTGTTCCGGCTGAATAATCGCGCCTAGGTTTCGTCAAAATATCTATTGCCAGTCGGGTGTTGTCGTTGACGCGCCCGGCTGGCCTCTGAGATAGGATGTGAGTTGTGCAGCGTGGAATGCTGTCCCGCCCCGTAGGGTTATTATTTCTTGCGCCAGCAATCGTCTTTATTGCTGTCTTTCTCGTATACCCATTCTTTTCAATTTTCCAAATGAGTTTCACCAATACAACGCTGGTCGGCGTGAATGCCGTGAACCCGCAGTTTGTTGGCTTTGATAACTATGTCGCGCTCTTTAACGCGGATCAGTGGATGCGGCGCGGCGAAATGGGCTTTAGTTTGCTGCTCACCGCCCAGTTCGTGATCGGCTCCGGGTTAATCGGTCAGGCGGTATTAGGCTTATTCATCGCTGTCTTGCTGCACAACCGGCGCGGCTTTACGCGGGAACTAGTATTTACGCTGGCGATTGCGGCGTGGATCATTCCCGATGTAGTTGTGGCTTTCGCGTGGTTTGCCTATCTCGCCCCTGATGGGACGTTAAATAATTTACTCAATACGTTGGGCATCGCCGGGCCAGACTGGTTGTTCAAGCACCCGATGATCAGCATCATCTTCTTCAATACGTGGCGGGGTGCTGCGTTCTCAATGCTGCTCTTCTCATCGGCCTTATCTTCCATTCCCCCCTCGCAGTTAGAAACTGCCGATGTGCTCGGCGCCAGCGGTTGGCAGAAATTCCGCGATATTTTGCTGCCACAGCTTACGCCCTATATCTTGACCGATCTGCTCTTGATCACCCTCTGGACGTTCAATACTTTCACCCCCTTCTTGCTCACCGGCGGTGGACCATCCTATCAAACGGATGTGATCTCAATTTTCACCTACCGTATCGGGCTGCGCTTCTTTGAATTTGGAAAGGGTAGTGCCGCTGCGATGGTCGTCATGATAATCAATCTGGCAATCGCCAGTATCTACCTGCTGGTCAGCCGTTCGCGGAAGGTGCGCGCATGACCACCAGATCGCGGAAACCCCGTGTTACTTTTCGCTTTATGTTGGGTACGCTGCTCGCCTATGTGATCGCCATCATCTTTCTGCTGCCGCTGTTATGGTTCATCTTTGCCCCCTTTAATGACCATGCGGTGCTGTCTGCCTCAATACCGGCCAGCCTTTCGCTTTCCAATTTTGGCGAGGTCTTAGACAGCGATATTGCCATGCGCGGCCTCTTGATCAACAGCCCGATTATTGGCATCGGCACCATGCTCATCACCACCGCTGTCGCCGCGCTGGCCGCATTCGGCCTTTCGCGCAGCCGGCTGCCCGGCAGGCAGATGTGGACTTACGTCTTGATTTTGTTCTCGTCGGTTGTGGTCGGTACTGCCAGTATGGTGCCAATCTTCCGGCTCATTTTTGAGATCGGCCTGATCAATACGCATATCGGCGTAATTCTGGTGATGGTCGGCGGAATGCTGCCTTCTGCCATTTTCATTATGCAAGACTTCGTAGATGGCGTGCCTAGCAGCTACGAAGAAGCAGCCATGGTCATGGGCGCATCCCCACTGCGTATTTTCAAAGACATCACCTTTCCGCTGATCAGGCCGGGGCTGATGGTGGTCGGCATCTGGGTGCTGATCAACGCTTGGGGCGCATTCTTAACGCCCTACCTGCTGCTGCGTTCGCCCGATTTATTGCCCGCTTCTGTCACGTTCTACCGCTTCTATGACGAAGAAGGCTCTCCCCAGATTACCTTGATTGCTGCATATGCTGTGCTGTACACCCTTCCGGTACTCGTTATGTATCTGATCATCAACTGGCGCTATGGATTCCGCTTTTTCGGCGGAATCAAATCCTGAGTGGAGTTTTAGATGGCTTCGATCAAAATCCAAAAGCTGGTCAAAACCTTCGGCACGGTTCAGGCCGTCGCCGGTATTGATCTAGATATGCCAGATGGTGAGTTTGTTGCCCTGTTGGGGCCTTCGGGCTGCGGCAAAACCACCACGCTGCGCATGATTGCCGGGTTGGAGGTTCCTGACAGCGGCGTTATTTCCATCGGGGATCAAGACATAACCATGAGTCAGCCCCGTGATCGTGATGTGGCTATGGTCTTTCAGGACTATGCCCTCTATCCGCATATGACCATTGGCGAAAATATCGGCTACCCGCTGAAAGTACGCGGTGTGAATAAGGCGGAAATTATCCGACGGGTGACCGATGTTGCCAATCAATTGCAAATCGGCCACCTGCTGGAGCGTCGCCCTGCGCAGCTTTCAGGCGGCCAGCAGCAGCGCACCGCGCTTGCCCGCGCTGTCGTGCATCGCGCCAGAGTGTTCTTGTTTGATGAGCCGCTCAGCAATCTGGATGCGAAGCTGCGCCTGGAAGCGCGCGCATTCCTGAAGTATTTGCAGCGTGAAGTGGGCGTGACCGGCGTTTACGTGACTCATGATCAGTCCGAAGCGATGGCCCTGGCCGACCGCATCGTAGTCATGAGCGCTGGCAAGATTATGCAGGTAGGCACGCCATTGGAAATTTATCGCCAGCCTGCAAATCAGTTTGTGGCCGCTTTCATCGGCAGCCCACCCATGAACTTGCTGGCGGCAGTCTCCGATGAAGCCGCTCGCACCCTGAGCATTGCCGGTCATACTTTCCCCATGCGCGAAAACTTCGCTCAAGCTTCAAAAGCCAGCGTGATCGGCGTGCGTCCCGAACATTTGACGATTCACACACAGCCTGTTGAAAACGGCCTTGTAGGCAAAGTCTACGTTACTCAGCCGCTGGGCGGTGAAACCTTGATTCTCGTGCATGTCGGCGAAAATCTGATCTCTGTGCGCGTTTTTGGCGATGATCCCCCCGAACTACCAGAACAGGTATGGCTGGTGCCGGAGCTATCGCGGATGCACTATTTTGGCGAAGATGGCGAGCGTATTTCCTGATTGGATGAAGAGTTTATGTCTGATGTGTTGCAGCTTTCGTTGTCCGGGCATCTTGACGAAAGCTATTCCCAGTCATTTCTAGAACTACCGTTTGAAGTGCCGGAGGGGACTGCTCGTATTGATGTAGTCTACCGCTACAGCGGCGCAATAGGCGCAGATCCGACGTTGACCGGGGGCAATACGGTTGATATTGGCATTTTCGATTCGCGTGGTGCCAGCTTTGGCAAAGGCGGTGGTTTTCGGGGATGGAGTGGCAGCGCCCGTGATCAGTTTTTTATCACCGCGAGCGAGGCCACGCCCGGCTATATGCCCGGCACTATTCAGCCCGGTTTCTGGCAGTTATGTTTGGGCTTATACAAAGTTGCGCCTCAGGGTTGCGACTATCAGGTAGACATAACCCTAACGTCCGGCGCAGTTCACGCACAGCCCGCCGAACCAGTATTGCTGCCCCTGACCGATATTGCCCATCCCGCTAGTGCTGATGGCTGGTATCGGGGCGAGCTGCACTGCCACACCTTCAACAGCGATGGCGATGGTAGCCCGCTGGAAGTGGTGCATAAAGCCGAATCCCTCGGCCTCGATTTTCTGGCGATCACTGATCACAATGTGCTTTCGCAGTTAATCGCGTTGAATACGATAACCACCCATTTGATGCTCATTCCCGGCTTTGAGGTGACGACCTATCGCGGCCACTGGAATGCATGGGGCGCGGATGCGTCTCTCGACTTCCGTATTTTGAGCGAGTCAAGAATGGCCGGCACAGTGGCCGAAGCGCGCAGCAGAGGCTACCTGATTTCCTGCAATCACCCCCGCCCACATGGCCCCAATTGGGTGTATACCGACGTGGATGACTTTGACTGTATCGAAGTCTGGAATGGCCCATGGTTATCTTTTAACAGCATTTCCCTTGAATATTGGGAAACGAAGCTGCGTCAAGGGCGGCGAATTTCGCCCGTAGGCGGCAGTGATGCTCATTTTCATCATCGGGAACATAACGCGAAAATCGGCATGCCGACCACTTGGCTGTACGTTGAAGGCGCGCCGTCTCCAGTGAAGTTGTTGGAGGCGCTGCATAAAGGTCATGTTTTTATCAGCGAATCACCACAAGGCCCGCGTCTGGTATTATCATCGGGCGGCGTGATGATGGGCGATTCTATTCCATCTGGAGACGATAGCCGCGTCAATATTGTGGTAGAAGCCAGCGGCGCAGGCGGGGATATGCTTGAAATCTATACCGCGCGCGGCATCGTCGGGCGCTATGAGATCGATCAAGCCGCATGGCGTTTGGAAATTCCGGTAGATAGCCGCGATGCGCTGTATATTCGTACCCAGATCGTAATGACCGATTCGCCAGATATCGTACGGGCTATTTCCAGCCCTCTATATCTCCAAATGTGAGACAGCTTGCATGACCGAAATACATACCGCCCATGTCGTCTTCAAGACTCATCTGGACGTAGGCTTCACCGATCTCGCTTCAAATGTTGTTCAAAAATATCTCGATGTATTCATTCCCGGCGCGTTATCGCTGGCAGAACGCACCCGTGAATCCAGCGATAGCCAATGGTTTCGCTGGACGACCGGCTCTTGGCTGATCTATCATGCCTTAGAAGTCGGCTCACCGGAACTTAAACGACGCATCGAAGTGGGTATCGCGAATGGGGCGCTGAATTGGCATGCGCTTCCTTTCACCACCCACAGCGAATATTTTGATCCTGACCTGTTCCGTTTTGGCCTCGGCCTTTCGCATAAGCTAGATCAGCGTTTTGGCCGCCATACCATCGCCGGCAAGATGACTGATGTGCCCGGCCATACTCGCGCCATCGTACCGCTTCTCGTGGAGGCCGGGATTGAATGGCTGCATAGCGGCGTGAATCAGGCATCCTCGGTGCCTGAAGTGCCATCTGTATTTACATGGCGGGATACCGTCAGCCGTTCTCAGATCACGATGGCCTATGACTCCGGCTATGGCGGTCTCGTCAGCGTGCCCGGATGCCCCGATGCGCTGGCGCTGGTCTTGACCGGCGACAATCTTGGCCCCCCGACGGAATCCCAAATCAGACAAACTTTTGCCGACGTTGAACGCGCTCTGCCCGGTTCCGTGGTACTCGCCTCTACGCTGGATGATTTCGCCCGCGCGCTGCGCCCATACACCGATCAACTACCGGTGATCACTTCTGAAATTGGCGATACCTGGATTCAGGGCGTAGGCAGTGATCCCACCAAAACCCGGCATTTTCGCGTCTGGACTCGTAAACGTGGGGAATGGTTGGGGCGTAATCTGCCGGATGATGAACATCAGCAGGTCGAGAAAGCTTCCTTGCCGCTGCTGTTGGTTGGCGAACACACCTGGGGCATGGATGAAAAGACCCATTTTCCGGATACCAGCAGTTACCTCGGCGCTGGCTTCGAAACCGCCCGCCAATCTCAGCGCGGCCAGTTATTTGCCCGATCATGGGCCGAACAGCGCGATTATTTAGCGCAGGCGTTGGCCGCCATTGAAGCGCCATCCTTGCGCGACGAGATACTTGCGGCGCTGGCTGCCTCCGATCCTCATCAGCCAGATTTACACGACTGGTCGCCAGTTTCCAGCCTCGATGTCATCAACAGCCGCGCTGCGCTGCGCTTTGATGCCAGCACCGGCGCGGTTAGTCGCCTCGAAGATCGCGGCACCGGCCATCTCTGGGCAGAGGCCGATCACCCTCTGGCGATGCTGTCTTATCGTGTATTCGGTGGCGATGACTATGCGCGTTATACCCGCCAGTATTTGCGAAATCTCGATGATCCGGAGATTGAATGGTGGGCAGTTCCCGATAACGTCAAACAGGGGACGCCAAACCCGCTGGGCGAGTCGTTCATTCCTAATGTGACGCTGGCGCTGGCTCAGGGCGAATATCGGCGTCTTTTTGTACTGGAATACCCGCAGGCCGCCCGTGATTTTGGCGCTCCGCGCGTCACTATCTTGCAGTATCACATCCGCGATAACGCGATAGATATTGATCTGTCGTGGTTTGAGAAGCCCGCCTGTCGTATTGCTGAAGCTTTCTGGTTGAGCTTCATCCCCCGCATAGACCCTGACGCAGATTGGCTGTTGTCTAAATTGGGTTCGTGGGTGGATCCCCGCGACGTGGTCAGCAAAGGGGCGCGGGCTTTGCATGGCGCTGATGCCGTTCGCGTCAGCAAACAGGGCGATCACCTGGCGCTAACCTGTTTTGACAGCGCCTTGATCGGTGTTGGCAGGCCGCGCCTGCTGGACTTTGATAATGCGCTGCCTGATTTGAATGACGGCTTTCACGCGAATCTCTACAACAACGTCTGGGGCACAAACTTCCCCATGTGGTTTGGGGACGATGCTCGCTTCAGATTCACCCTGTCTTTCGGCGGCTAAAGGCGATCATCTCGCTCAATCTCGCCGCGTTCCACTGCTTCCGTTTCCTGTATTGCAAGATCAATATACACCGCTGAAGTCCAGCCGAAAATTGGCGCGGATTTCAGCGGACGCTCGCCAGTGATCGGGTTGTAATACTCGTAAATATCGGGCAGGCGCGCCACCATATTCAACGTTTTGCGGCGAAGCTCAACCGCCAGTTCTGGCCGGCCAATGCGCTGCAATGCTTCAATGAATAAATAGTTGATATTCACCCATGAAGGCCCGCGCCACATCTGCATCGGGTTGAATTTCGGATCATTCAAGGCCACCGTTGCCAGTGGGTATTCCGTCCAGAACTGCTCCGGATCGGTTAAGTTAAGCAGCGCCCGTTCAACCATCCGCCGCGGCATCCGTCCCGTCCAGATCGGGTACAGGTTGAAAGGCGTGCGTGTCGGGATGGGCTGGTTGTTGTACAGCGCCGCAAAGTTGCCCTCACGCTCTGACCACAACTGATCTTGTATCTGTTTTGCCAGTACATCGGCTTCCCGCCTGTACTCAGTTGCTTCCGCCGGATAACCGATCAGATCGGCAATCGTCGCCAGACTTTCCATCTGAATACAAAGATAAGTGTTCAAGTCCGGCGCAACGACCGGCATCCCTAGATCCCACAGCGGGCTGTCATCCAAACCGGATGAAAACGGATGCCGGTATACGTACAACCCATGTTCATCCACATTTTCGGTCATCCACCAGTTGTGCCAGCGAGTCAGCGATTCATAAACTTCCTTGAGGAAGTCCAGCCGTCCGCTTCGTTCATATAGCTTCAACACCGTCCACGCGGCCAGCGGCGGTTTGGTCACATCCGCTTCTACCGGCGCCATCAAATGCGTCACCAGTCCCTCATCGTGCACCGCGTCCGGCAGCATTCCATCGTCACGCTGATGATCCAGAATGATGCGTACCTGATCTTCGGCTAACTTCGCATCCACGTGCCGGTAGGCGAGGGCATGGAAAAACTGATCCCAATGCCACACACCAACATAATGAATCTTAGACGGCGCCATCGCCACCCGTGTGAAAAAGTAGCGGGTGGTTAGCAGTCCCGATCCCATAATCCACCATGCGTAATCGTACTGATGGCGGTATTGCTCTAGAACCGGTGGCGTCGCATCAAACCATGCCGCCCATCGCGCCTTGATTGCATCAATAACATCATCAGGCGGCTGAAGCGAACGATTGAAGCCCATGCGCGGGGTGATGTTTAGCAGCAGCACATCATCCGCCTGTGCATCCAGCAGCATATTGATGACGAAAAGGCCGTCACTAACCGGTTCAATAGTATTGGCGAGGATACGCGCATCGGTGGTATAGGCAATATTTCGCCTGCCGCGCAGTACCCCGCCTCTCCGATCGGCGGTAGGCGTTTCGGCATGCGCCAGAAAACGCAGCCCGAAGGTCCCTGATGGCAGCGCGACCATCAGGGATTCAGCGTCTTGAAACGTCCACTTGAAGATGCCCTCTGGCGTGGTGATCTGTACCAGATACGGATATGTGTCCGAAGCGATCTCTAAAGGGGCGCCATCTCTATCCAGAAAAGTAAGTTCTTCAATAATCGGCGGGCGCTGGCGGTAATGACCAACTTCTTTTTCCCATTTCGTCCAGCGTTCTGCTAAGCGTATTGAAAGCTGATTTTCCTTGCGAAACAACAGCAGCCGCGATCCCGTATCTGTGAACGGAATATTGACCAGATCAATACGATTATGCAGATTCTCAAAATTAGGCATGGTGGGGTATCCAGAGGGGTTAAGCGTGCCATCCGATAAAAGCTGTTTATCCACAACTCGCGTTAGCCCTGAGTGTAACCTTTCCCTGAACGCGATCCCACCTCTGGATTCATTCCGATAGTCATACGAGTGTGCGCCGTAATTCCAAAATGTGCGCCAGAACGTATTGTGTGCGCAGAAAAATGACGGGTCTGCATTTCCCCTCCCTGATACGTTGTGTAGGGGTGGGGCGTGCTGCGCCCTTCTTTCCCTCTCCTCAGCTGTGTACGGAGAGGGGATTGAGGGGTGAGGTTTGTAGGGACAAAGCATGCCTTGTCCGTCCTGCCTTTCATGTAAACCATTGCCCCCAGCCTCGTTTACGGGGGACGCCTTCAGCCTCCGCCGGCTAGAAATACTTCTTGCCCTCTATCCAGAGACCCGTTTAAGCCATGCCACTTGAAAAGCCGCTAACCGAAGATTTAAGCGCCCTTCCATAGAGAGATAACGCTCACCGCTAAGGAGATCCTGCCAGACGGTCGCATTTTGTATTTCAATCTGCACCGGCACATCTTGTTCACCCGTGTTGTGCAGCGCGATCACCTCTGATGACTGATCCGGCGCAAGGCGTACCAGCGCAAACACGCTTTCATGCACAGCTAGCACGGTTTGATCCCCGAATGGATGAAACGCCGGCTCCTCTGCGCGAACCCGCAGAAGTTGGCTGTATGCCGTATAAACCTGATGGCGAATCGACAGCGGATCGGCAATTTCCTCTAACAGAGTGGTCAAATTGAATTTCTGACGGTTGATTGAACGGTAGCGCCCTGTTGCTTTTACCCCCGCCTGATCATTTCTTGAGCCATATAAGCTGCTGAAATAAATCCCCGGCACGCCGGCCAGCGCCAGCATAATCGCCTGTGAACAAAAGAATCTGCGGCAGGCCAGCATCGGGTTTTCTTCAGTGACCGCCGGATCGGTGATCGCGTCAAAATAGGTGATGTTCATCTCATACGGGCTGCGACTGCCATCGCTGTTCTGCTTGTATGACACATAGCCGCCGTGCCGTTCTGTCAGTTCCAGCAGCGCCGCGATCTCGTCAGTGCTTAAAATCCCCAGCGCCGGGGTCACCCCGATGCCATCGTGCGACGCGGTGAAATTGAAGAAAGTAGTGCGATCTCCGGCGCGGCTCAGCCCCTGCGCCCATGTGGTCAGCGCGGTAGTATCCCCCGTCCGGAAAGTGTGTAACAGCAGCGGCGGCAGCGAAAACTGGTACACCATCTGCGCTTCATCCGTGCCATCGCCAAAATACGAGATATTTTCGACATGCGGCACGTTGGTTTCGGTGATCAGCAGCACATCCGGCGCGGCTGCATCCAGCACATCGCGCATCAGTTGAATCACGGTGTGGGTTTGTTCCAGATGAATACAGGCCGTGCCGATCACTTTCCAGAGGAAGGCTATCGCATCCAGCCGGATCAAATCTGCCCCTTGCTGTACATAAAACAGCAGCACCCGAATTGTTTCCAGCAGCACCTCTGGATTGCTGAAGTTCAAATCAATCTGATCATCACTGAAAGTTGTCCATACGTAGCGTGTGCCAGCGTTGGTTTCGACCGGCGTCAGCAGGGGCAGCGCGCGCGGACGGCGCACCAGCGAGAGGTCTTGCGCTGGATCAACCGTGATGAAGAAGTCAGCATAGGGCGCTTCGCCGCGTAAAAAGGCTTGAAACCATTCGCTGTGTGCGGAAATGTGGTTCAGAACCGCATCAAACATCAGCCGGAAATCCTGATGCAGAGCATGAATGTCGTCCCAACCGCCGAGCGCCGGGTCTACCGCGTAATAATCAATCACCGAAAAGCCGTCATCCGATGAATACGGGTAAAACGGTAAAATATGTACGGTATTGACTGGCGCGGTGGTCTTGAGGAAGCGGTGCAGCACCGAAAGCGGCGTTCTGTCGCTGGCCTGCACATGGTCGCCATAGCAGATCAAAACGGTGTCGCTCTGTGAAAGCGCATGCGCTGGCCGTGCGGGTATCCTGCAATTTTCGAGAATCCCTAGGAGTTGGGCATAGGTTGCTTCGCCCGATTCTTCTCCATATAAGACGGCCAGTTTCGTGGCCATGCGTTGGTTCAGGGAACTTTCAGTCATCTCATCTCCGGCATAATAAGCAGTAGTATTTCCAGAAGCTAACATCTTGTCGCGAATACGTCTACCTTTGATCAGTCTATGATCGGTGGGGTAGGCTGCTCCAAATTTGCAGAACACCGCGGCGCTTTCGATAGTTCATAAGTGAACTCGGCCATCTGACTTGATCGATCTCCGACGGTACATTCTCATCAATACCCCCTCAC
>JACSRP010000003.1 GCA_014879665.1 Anaerolineae bacterium
AGGAAGCATAAGTCAGGTGACGATCCCCATGCTTTCTGGCGGCAGCATCACTGCGCTGCTGGTGCTGGAAACCAATCGTGAGCCGCGCCTGAGGCTGGCAGATATGCCGTTTCTCCAGCGTCTTGCAGAACATGCCAGCATTGCCATTGCGAACGCGCGCTTGTATACCGAACTGGAACGTGCCAATGCCAGCAAGAGCGAATTCGTGTCTTTTGTGGCGCATGAACTGAAAAACCCGCTTACCTCTATTCGCGGATTCTCCGATTTCCTGCTTGGCGGGCAAATGGGTGGCTTGAATGACGCCCAGCGCAATTTTGTTGGCACTATTCGCAACAATGCCGAACGCATGAATACGCTGGTCAGCGACTTGAATGACGTGACCAAGCTGCAAACCAACAATATGCGCATTGATGTTTCGCCGGTTGATTTTCGTTACGTACTCGAAGAAACGGTGCGCCCCCTACAAAACCAGTTTGATACTAAGAATCAGCAGCTAGAGCTGCAACTGCCAGATGATCTGCCGCCGATTCTGGCGGACGAAGGCCGAATGATTCAGGTGCTCACGAATTTCCTGAGTAACGCGCATAAATACTCGCCAGAAAATGGAACGATTATCCTGCACGCTCAGATTGATAACGCTGCCATGCCAAAGCTGGTGATCAGCGTAACCGATGCTGGCATCGGTATGAGCGATGAAGATCTGGCGAAGCTGTTCACGCCGTATTTCCGCAGCGATAACCCGCTGGCACAGGCACAGCCGGGCACCGGACTGGGGATGACCATCACCCGTGGCATTATTCAGCAGCATGGCGGCGACGTGACCGTACAAAGCGTGCTGGGGAAGGGAACCACCTTCAGTTATGACATTCCACTGGCAGCTGCGGCTGAAGCGGGCGATTAAGCAGCGTGTTGTGTTGTTGAATTAAATCATTACATGCTGCTGGTATTCACCGAATACTGCCCGCAGCGTGTGACAAATTTCGCCTAACGTCACCTCATTATCCACACACTCAATGATCAGCGGCATCAGGTTATCGCTTCCTGAGGCTGCGGCCTGAAGCGCGGCGCGCAGTTCAGTGACACGGGCGTTATCGCGGGTTGCCCGCAGTTCTGCCAGTCGCTGGCGCTGAGTGACTTCAATGGCCGGATTTACGCGCAGTAAATCTTCAGGCTGCGGTTCCTGCGTAACGAATTTATTCATGCCTACAATCACCTGAGCGCCGCTTTCTACCGCGCGCTGGTAGTCATAGGCCGCCTGCTGAATTTCCGCCTGAATATACCCGGCATCAATGGCTGCCAATGCCCCGCCGAGATCATCAATGCTGGCAATCTTTTTAGCGGCCAGTCTGGTGATTTCATCGGTGAGGTACTCAATGGCATAGCTGCCGGCCAGTGGATCAACGGTGTCTACCACGCTGGTTTCATAAGCGATGATCTGCTGGGTGCGCAGCGCCACCTGTACCGCGCTTTCGGTGGGCAGCGCCAGCGCCTCATCCATGCTGTTGGTATGCAGCGATTGGGTGCCGCCCATCACCGCAGCCATCGCTTGCAGCGAGACGCGCACAATATTGTTCATCGGCTGCTGGGCGGTCAAGGTGCTGCCGCCGGTCTGGGTGTGAAAGCGCAGTTTCCAGCTGTCCGGGTTTTTCGCGCCGAAGCGATCCCGCATAATTTGCGCCCATAACCGCCGCGCGGCGCGGAATTTGGCAATTTCTTCAAGAAACTGATTATGGGCATTGAAGAAAAA
>JACSRP010000082.1 GCA_014879665.1 Anaerolineae bacterium
GCATGGTTAGACCTTTGCATGCAGAATAAAGCGTTTGGTAAAGTTTACAATCGCCTTCATCCCCTTGCCTATTCTCGATCAGGGATGGGTGATACTGTTGGCGATATTGATGATGGCTTCAAGGCTTTGCTCGACATCTTCGGCGGTGGTTGCCCAACTGGATACGCTGATACGCATGGCGGTATGCCCCTGCCAGACCGTGCCGCCCGCCCAACAGGTACCTTCCTGCTGCACGGCGGCGATCACCTGTCTGGTGGTTTCGGCATCGCCAAAGGATACCAAGACCTGATTCAAATCAACATCGTTGAGGATACGACAGCCGGCGGCGCTTAGGCCTTCGGCAAAACGCGCGGCATGGCGACAACAGCGTTCAACAAGATCGGCAATACCGCTGCGGCCTAAGGAACGCATGGCCGCCCAGATTTCGATACCACGCGCGCGGCGGGAAAGCTCTGGCGTGTATTGAAATGGATCACGGGATTCACTGCGTACCAGATAGGCGGCGTTGTAATTCATGGCAGCGCGCAGCATTTCAGGATCACGGACAAAAACAAGGCCGCTGTCATAGGGCACATTCAGCCATTTATGGCCATCGGTCGCCCACGAGTCGGCACCGGCTATGCCTTGAACCAATGCCATGCGATCTGGCGCGGCATTGGCCCATAGGCCGAACGCGCCATCTACATGCACCCATGCACCGGCGGCGTGTGCGCGAGGGATGAGATCGGCAAGGGGATCGCTAGCACCAGTGTTCACGTTTCCGGCTTGCAGGCAGACGATAGTTGGGCCGGTGATTTCAGGAAAAGCATCAGCGCGCATTCTGCCCTGCGAATCAACTGGCACGCGGGTGACGCGCTGAGAGCCAAAGCCAAGCAGACTGAGGGCTTTGAGCAGGCTGATATGCACTTCATCGCCAACGATTATGGTTATTGGCGGCGCGCCGAACATGCCATCGGCTTCGACATTCCAGCCCTGATCGGCCAATACTTTATGACGCGCCGCCGCCAGACCGGTGAAATTAGCCATGGTTGCGCCAGTGACGAAGCCAACGCCGGCATCTTCAGGCAAGCCGAGCACGTCTAACAACCAGCGCCCAGCGACATCTTCCAATATGGATGCGGCAGGTGAAGCGACATAAAGGCCGGCATTTTGATCCCACGCACCCGCCAGCCAATTGGCGGCCAACGCCGCGGGGAGCGAACCACCGATGACGAAGCCGAAATAGCGCGAACCGGCCATGCCCACGGTTGCAGGTGAAGCGTACTCATCGAGCGCGGCCAGCGTTTTTTCTGGCGATTCGGGATGATCGGGCATGGGCGTATCCAGCGCGGCGAGGCGATTCAAGGCGTCGGACGTGGGGAATACGGAGCGTGTTTCCAGCGATTCGAGGTAGCGGGAAGCGCGTTCGGCGGTGTTTTTCAAAATTTGCTGCATGATTTGATCCTCATTTCTTAATCGTGTTCAGTGTAGTTCTAGAATAAATAGTGTGCAAAAGTAAAAGCCCCTACTCCCAACCTCTTCGCCCTGAGGGAAAGGGGATGAAATTAATGACGGAGATGCACGTTAATTGGTTGACAGCGATTATGTGTTTTTTCATGATGATCACCATTCCAGGAAATTTGGGCGCCTGTTTGACGATATATAAACCAGAATAGCACAAATTTTCTACCAATAGGTGACTATATTGCTAACAAAATGGACTCAAAATTTGAGGGGAAAAAGGGGCATAAAACGGATAA
>JACSRP010000130.1 GCA_014879665.1 Anaerolineae bacterium
ATTTTGAAATGCGACTGTAAATCATAGGGCATGATGCTGTCAGATCAAGTGATGGTTCGCAGTATGGTCTTAGTGTTCGCGTTATAATCGGTTTGATAGAGAGTTTTTTGCGGAAATGTACAGTCTGTATAGACCCATTTTAGGATGAGCGATGCCCTCTGAAGACCTGCGCCCTTCACCCCGACACAAGCCGGTTTCCCTGTTCGTGACCTGTATTCTAGACATGATTTACCCGCAAACCGGGGTTTCAGTGGTCAAAATTCTGGAGCATTTAGGCATAGATATTAATTTCCCAATGAACCAGACTTGCTGCGGGCAACCCGCGTTTAACAGCGGCTTTCGCGATGATGCCAAACAGGTGGCGATCCAGTTTCTCAAAGCCTTTAAGGACGCGCAGGTGATCGTTTGCCCGTCAGGAAGCTGCGCTTCGATGGTGCGGCATTATTATCCCGAACTGTTCAAAGATGATCCGGTCTGGGGCGACAAGGCGCTGCGGGCTTCCGAAATTACGTGGGAATTCACCGAATATCTGGTGGATGGGCTGGGCGTGACCGATCTCGGACTGAGCATGCCGCCGACAAAAGTGGCCTTCCATCATGCCTGCCATGGCTACCGACTGCTGGGGTTAAGCGAACAGGCGCAGTCGCTGGCCGCCAATATTGAAGGCGTGACGGTGACTGAACTGCCCGGCGCCGATCAATGCTGCGGTTTTGGCGGCCTTTTCGCTGTAAAAATGCCGAAAATTAGCGGCGCGATGCTGAATGACAAGGTACGAAATATCAATGCTGCCGATGCAGATACGATCGTCACTGGCGATGCCAGCTGTCTGACGCAAATGAACGGCGGCCTTAGCCGCGCTGACAGCCCACGCCGGGTGCTGCACATTGCTGATTTGCTGGCACAGGGACTGGAACAAGACACGCCTGAGAACGGTAATTAACGGGCGATGCGCCGGTTGCTCAACGTCCTTCTCGCCACCCTGACTCTGCTGACTGGCTATGCCGCCAGCGCGCAGGGAACGCTAGTTCCGCCCGGCATAATTCAGGTAGGCAGCACGGTGAGCGGCACGCTCACCTCGGAAATGCCAGCTGCATGGTGGGAATTCCAGGCATTTGAAGGACAGGTGCTGCGAGCGCAAATGCTCACCGAAGGCGGCCTGATTCCCCGCCTGGGGGTGATGGATGCCAGCGGGGAGATGCTCGCCCGTTCAGATCAGCCCGGCAGCGGCGTGACCAGCGCGCCCGATCTGGCGATGATTGAATTCACTGCTTCGACTAGCGGGGCGCTGCGGTTGGTCACTGGCGCTGTAGATGGCACCGTAGGCAGCTACCGGCTGACGCTGCAATCACTCGATAATCCGAACGACGTGAGCGCGCTAACCGTCACTTTTCAGTGTAATGGGCAAGAAGCGATAGTATTGGCGGGCGTGCAGTTTCGCCATGAAGCAGGCATGAGCGGTGAACTGCGGGCATTCGTCTACGGCGAAAGCGGAATGCATCCGGTGATTCGGGTACAGGCGCCGGAGGCAGACATTGATCTGTGCTGGGACGACTCTAGCGGTGCTGCGGGCGATCAGGCCTTACTGCCGGGTGGAGATGTGATCAGCATTAGCGCGGATACGCTGGCGCAAGCCTCATTATTCACGATCAGCGCGTTATCGCCGCTGGGCGAAGTGACGCTGACGCTGGGCGCAGTTCAACCAGCGCAGGGGCGTTATCTGGCCTTCTTCAGCGGGGAATCTTTAGACGCGCGTGATCAGCAGGTAATATGGCGCGCCCGTCAGGGGCCGCTGCCAGCACAACAGAGTGAGATGCTGATCTATATGATCGGCAGCGGCGCAAACAGCCGCCTTGATCCGTATCTTGAGCTTGGCGACGAGATTGGTACACACTTATTTACTTGCGATGATGCTGGTGGACGCAGATGTGAAAATCTCCCCTCAGCGCAGCAAGTGGGCGTGCTGTTAAGTACTGGTGAGACGGCGATAGGGGATCGGTTCGATGCGGGCGTGGCGCTGCCCGCAGGGGAAACAGCTTGGCATACGCTCACCTTTGGCAGTTTCGGGGGCAATACCACTGGCCCGTTTGTGATACTGCTGATGGGGTCGCTGGCCGGAAATGAGGACGGGGGTGAAGGGTAAACGCTTTAAGTTTTGCAAGAAACCCCACCCCAAAAATCATTAGGTTTTTACCCCTCTTCGCGCGCGGAGAGGGGCGGTTAAGCAAAGCGAAACGGGGTGAGGTTTTGCAATCGCGTTCAGTATCCGGCAGATCGCCCCTATGGTACAGCGATATTCTATCGGGCGAGCACAGCGTCCCGCATCCGATCAAGCGCGGCGATCAAGGTTTCGCGGGTACAGGCGTAATTCAGACGCACAAAACCTTCGCCGCCTTCACCAAACTGCGCGCCATCATTCAGCGCAACCCTAGCTTGATTCAGGAAGAAATGATATGGCGACTCTGGTAAGTTCAGATTTCGGCAGTCCAACCAGCTCAGATAGGTAGCCTCCGGAATAGTGTAGCTCACTTCCGGCAAATGTTCGCTCAGGTAATCTCCCACCAGATCGCGATTTTCCTGCAAGTAAGGCAGAATTTCGTCCAGATAGGGCTGGCCTTCGGTATAGGCGGCATAGGCGCCAACGATACCGAAATTATTGCTACCTAATCCAGCTGCCCACATCTTTTCCTGAAAGCGTTTGTGCAGCGACGGATCGGTGATGACCGCGTAGCCTAAGCCTAGGCCGGGAATATTGAAGGTCTTACTGGGCGCATTCAGGGTGATGGTTTGAGCGGCAACTTCAGGGCTTAAACTGGCGACGGAAATATGGGTTTCGCCGCTGTAGCGCAGGTCGGCGTGAATCTCATCGGAGATGATAATCAGGTTGTGCTTAAGCACAATTTCGGCCACACGCTCCAGTTCAGCACGGGTAAAGCTGCGGCCAGCCGGGTTATGCGGGTTGCAGAATATCCACATGCGCGTTTCCGGGGTGATGGCCGCTTCAATGGCATCGAAATCCATCTCGTAGTAGATCACGCCGTTCTTGGCCGATGAAACCAGCGGCGCATTGACTAGCATTTGATTGTGCAGCTTGATTGAACTCAAAAATGGGTGATAGATCGGCGTGGTGACAAAGATTCCGGTGCCGGGCGGGCCGGCAATTTGCGTGCAAATGCCGATTGCCGAAACCAGATTCGGGGTTATCAGGATATGTTCTGGCTCAGCAGGAATGCCGTGCCGCTCACGCATACGCGCGGCGATCACATCCAGCAGTTTAGGGGTATCGCGCTGATAGCCGAAGCTGCAATGTTCTGCGCGCCGCTGGATCGCTTCCTGTACAACTCTGGGTGAAAAAAAGTCCGTATCGGCCACCCACAGCGGCAGCACGTCCGGAGGGTACAAATTCCACTTGATAGCATTATGGCCGCGATGATAATCGGGCGTTGGCGGTAAAAATGTCATCAGCCTGTAATCTCCGTAAGCTACGCAATGCATCTGAATTTTTGACTGCAAAGATCAGGAAATCAATGACCAGTAAGGCCAGCCGCACCGCTCTCACCCTAAGGGCGTTAAGCGAAACGCAGCAGGTGGGGGACTACGTAGCGATTTTCTCTGTCTATCTGAAACCGGGTTATCTACTGCTGACGTTCGAAAGCAAAGATGGTGGTACCAGATAGGGCATAAACCAGATCTTTGTTGGAATTGACCGCCACATCCGTTAGCGCATCAAACTGGCTGTCATCAAGAGAACGGAAGCTGGAAGCCCGGGTGCCTGCGTGCGTGGTCTGGTAAATAGTGTTGACACCTCCAGCCACGATATACATCATCTGGTCAGTGGGATCGGTATTCAAAAACAAACTCTCCACTCCCGATAGCGGTTGCCCTTCAGGGAAATTGGAGAAAGCAAAGCCGACTCGCTGACCGCTGGTGTATTTCAGCAGGGAACCGTCGTTCAGCAGCACGTAAATTGAGCCGGGCGTATCAATCGCAAAATCTACCGCCTGGCGAATATCGGGGCGGCCTTCACCCACGAAATATTCTTGTGGCGCGTTGGGGTATGCGCCGCCTGACGGGTCGTAACGCCATATCTGATTGGAGTCAGGATCCAGCACATATAAGCGCCCCTGCCAGAATTGCATCGAGATCGGGCTGACCCACGTGCTGGTGTTCAGCCGCTGGGCGCTGCACTGCTGGGTGAAGCGAGGCGGACAGTTAATTAACACACCATTGCTATCTAACGCGGTGATCACACTGCCCTGCTGCAAGCCTGCATCATCATCTGCCCACGCAATATCCAGAATGTCGCTCACCGCAAACTGGTTGACGGTGCCGCCGCGGCGCATGGCATTGATCGCCTGACGGGTGCCGGAAGCCACCGAAAGGCCGTTGGGATTCAGCGTCAGCCGGTATACGATATCGTTGCCGTCGTCCAGAACGTACAAATCTTCGCCCTGCAAAACTGCGCGAGTGAGCACGGCGCTGGGCAGCGCATCTACGACTGTGGTCTGGCGGCGATCAATGCCGACCAGTGCATCGGTAACCTGCTGCGCTTCCTGGCGCAGCGCCGCCAGCTGTGGATCACCGGCCTTCATGGTTTCACAGCTTTCGATGACCGCCTGCGTTGCGCCCCATGCTGCTACGGTGCCGCGTACATCGTTGGATGCGATGCCGCGTGCCAGGTTGGCCGCCTGATAGGCATCAGCCACACATTTATCAAATACGCTTTGTCCGGTACCGCTCACCCAGAACATAATCACCGCAACCACCACCACCACCGGAATCAACAGTGCCAGCGCCGCCATCCAGGGGCTGGTGCGTGTTTTCGGCGAGTCTTTTGGCTCTGGAAGCACTTTATCAACGGCGCTGTTTACGCCATCAACCACTGCCGCGGTTGCTAAGGCCGCACCGCCAGCGGCGCGCTTTACGCTGTCTCCGCGGGTATCGCTTAAACGAGGGCCACCGGCGATAGATTGGGGTTTTCCTGTTGAGGTTTTCTCTGATACTGCCCCGGCGGTTTCGCCACGAGTGCTTTCGCCTTCGCGTGCCGCCGCAGAGGAAGCCACTTCCGGCGGCACAAATTCAACCGCCAGCGCAGTCAACGTCACGGCGGCGAGTTCTTTTAAGCCGATCAGCATTTCGCCAATATCGTCCCGCCCCATCGCGCCGCAAACCGCATGGTAATCCAGATCCGCCAGCGCAGCATCCGCCAGCAGCAGGCGCGTGCCATTCTTGACGGTATACATCGCCATTCGCATATCGGGCGACATTTGCACGCCCAGCGGCGTACCGTATAGCTGCTCATCATTGCTGAAATCAATCGGGAACGGCTGCACCGCATCATCCTGCCAGAACAGCGCCACGCCCGCGCCAATGCGCGCAACATATAAATCTGACCCGCGCAGTACCCCGCAGAGGATCGTCGCCTCGTAATGATGCGGATCGCGCTGGTTATGGTCAAATAGATTTTCATTCAGATGTGCGAACGCCGCGCGTAGGCCGTTGGTAACGCTGCCCGCGCTGTTGAAATAGCGTTCGGCACACAGGGTCACCATTTGCTCATAGAATGCGGCTGGAGCGATAGAATCGCCAGACGGCAGCACCAGTCCGAAGAAGGTGTCAGCTTCACGCCCCCGCGCCGCTTTTCTAGGCGCGACTTCTACCAGCGCGCCAGGCGGTGTGCTGCTAACTGCGCGGCCATTGACTACATTAAGATGGCCGACAAGCGCCTCGAAGTCGAATGCCATAGTCATTCTCAAATTGATGAAAGCCGGTCATTTATGTTTCGCATTGTACCGCAGGTCAGCGCCAGATGACGACATAAGCAGCATGAATGCTTATCTAGAAGCTGAAATCAGGCTTACTCTACGCCGCCGCCGGCCAACTTTTCGGCCTGATCCTGCGCGATCAATTCGTTAATGAACGAGTCGAGATCCCCATCCATAATCGCCGGCAGGTTATAGCTGGTCATATTGATGCGATGGTCGGTCACGCGATTTTGCGGGTAGTTATAGGTACGAATCTTCTCAGAGCGTTCGCCGGTACCCACCTGCGTGCGGCGCTCGCTTTCCTGCGTGCGGCGCTGGCGTTCTACCTCCATCTCGTAGAGACGCGCGATCAGGATTTGCTTGGCGCGCAGGCGATTTTGAAGCTGGCTGCGCTCGTCCTGCACAGCCACCACAATGCCCGATGGAATATGAGTCATCCGCACCGCGCTATCGGTCGTATTCACCGATTGGCCGCCCGCGCCGCCGCTGCGATACACGTCCACGCGCACTTCGCTCATGTCTAGCTGCACGTCTACTTCGTCCATCTGCGCGAGGACAGCGACGGTCACGGTGCTGGTATGCACGCGCCCCTGACTTTCAGTTTCAGGCACGCGCTGAACGCGGTGTACGCCGCTCTCAAATTTTAGGCGGCTGAACGCGCCTTCACCTTTAACTTCAAACTTAATTTCCTTGAACCCGCCGATGCCGGTTTCGCTCTGGTCAATCACCTCAATTTTCCAGTTATACTGTGAGGCATAATAGCTGTACATGCGAAACAAATCGGCAGCAAATAGTCCAGACTCGTCACCGCCAGTTCCCGCGCGAATTTCCATAATCACATTCTTGTCATCACGCGCGTCCTTGGGCAGCAGCAGCAGGCGCAGCCGCTCTTCCAATTCGGTGGTAGCGGCAGTCAGAGTTTCAATATCTTCCTGCGCCATCCCCCGAATTTCAGGGTCACTTTCAGAGTCCAGCAGTTCCTGCGCCTGCGCCAGTTGGTCTGCTTGCAGCACAAAACTACGATAAGCCCCAACGATCTCCTCCAGAGAGGAACGCTCTTTGCTGTATTCGGCAATCCTGCTGTAATCAGATATCACAGCAGGATCACTAAGCAGTTTTTCCAGTTCATCATAGCGGGCTTCAATCGCCGCCAGTTTGTCAAGCATTGCCATAATTTGAAACCAGTCGGTTGTGAAATCACAAGTTGAGAAGTCAGCACATTATAGGGGTTGCAGCGGCAGATCGTGTAGGGGCGGTTCAATTTTAGGCTGTAAAGGCGCTGTCTATCTGAAACTCAGGGGAATAGAAACTGTGACAATTGCCCATCTACGATACATGCGCTAAGGTAAATGCCGCTAAAAAAACAGATGGGCGTATAAATTCATGACACAAAAACACAGTTGGCGGAAACAGCTGACCAAGCTAAGCGCGGCGGCAGTGGGCATACCGCTGGCGTTCATCTATCGCGGCAGGCGCATCCGTGGGCGCGAAAAGCCCCATCCTGACCCGAAAACGCTGATTATTATTCCAGAACGCGAACCCGATGGCACGATAAACCTTCAGGGTGGCGTCAACTTTCGTGATATTGGCGGTTATAAAACAATAGATGGCAAACTGGTTAAACGCGGCATCATTTACCGTTCCGGCACATTGGATGCACTGACCGACAGTGATTTGCAAATTTTGAATGAATTAGGCGTAAAGCATATTTATGATTTACGCTTGGATGAAGAGGCAGCAAAACAACCGGGACGTCTGCCACCGGGCGCTCGCTATCAGCGCACGCCGATCAAAGCAGGGAGCAACCCGATCAAGCGCGTATTTGCACTGATGCGGAATATTGACCGGTTGAATAACTTTGTGGTGCAAAGTTACACCAAACACCTAATTGATGCCGAGTCGCACACTTACGCCAGCATCTTCAAGGAAATTGCGCTGGAAAATGGCGCATCCGTGATTCACTGCACAGCAGGCAAAGATCGCACTGGCGTTGGCGTGGCGCTGCTGCTTTCGGCATTAGGTGTGCCAGATGAAACCATCGTGGCTGATTACACCCTGAGCAATCGCAGTTATGATCTGTACTACAACGATGCCGTCAGCCAGCTAGCGCCGCTCAAGAAGCTGGGCATTTTGCCGGAAGATATCTCTGGATTACTGATCAGCGACCCTGAATTTATGCGCCAATCGCTGCGCTATTTGCATGAAAATTATGGAAGCGGCGAAGCATATCTTCTAAAAGCCGGGGTAGATACCCTGACACTAGAAAAATTAAAGTCAAAACTGCTGGAGTAGTTTTACACGCCGCGCCAGTCAATAACGGTGGCAGCTTCGCGCCAGCACGCAATAATGGCTTCCACCATTTGCATGTCATTCATATAGGATGTATCCACAATTCGCACATCGGGGTTTTTGCGGATACTCCATTCGCGGCGCACTTTGCCCAACGCAAGGTCGCGTTCGCGGGGATCGTGAAAGCGCGCACCTAATGCTAAATGCAGGCGCTGAAGTACTGCATCCACTGAAGCCACAGAGCAAATCACTGGCCCGGTCGTATGCAGTAGGTTATAAGCGCCGCGCACCAGTGTTTCGCCGCCGATGGCGATCAATGTGCCGCGATACAGGGCTATTTCGGAAAGCAGTTCATCTTCCAACGTCTTTAAGCGCGATTCGCCATACAGCGCGCGCACTTCCTCGCCCGGCATCCCGCTGTGATCTTCCAATCGCGATTCAAAGTCCACAAAGCGCATATGCAGGGCTTCCGCGGTGTGCCGGGCAGTTGGAAGCTGTAATGGGCCTAAATAACCTGTCAGGATCAGGTTCTGGTCAAACGAAGCAGACGATGAAAGCATAGAAGGAAATCTGCCTAATGGGCGGAAGAACTTTCACCCTATCCTCTCCATCGGGGAGAGGGTTTTCTATCAGATGGGTGAGGGCGATGGTATCAAGATAGTCGTTCACCGGGTATTCAGGCCGTTTCGCCTCGCCAACCGGCGAACCATGTGTCCAGCAGCAGCAGTAAATCATGCAGCGACTGAATCACGCCATCAGGAGTTGCCCCGGTATTCGGGTTGCCCTGCCGCGCTGCGGTTCTCAAAACGGCGTGCATACCTGCCGCCTGCGATCCGGCGATATCGGCTTCCAGATCGTCGCCTACAAAGACGGTTTCTTCAGGGCGCGCGCCCACACACTCCAATGCCGCCCGGAAGATTTCAGGGTGCGGCTTCAGGTAGCCAACATCGGCGGCAGAGATGCGGCAGGTGGGGAAGAAATCGAGAAGGCCAAAAGCATCAATCTCAATATCGCGCATCCACATCGGCTGATAGGCATTTGTGACGATGCCTATACGGATACCTGCTTCATTTAATATAGTCAAAACCTCTGGCACTTCCGGAAAAATGACCGTACCATCCACTGCGCCCCAGTCATAGGCTTCAAGACAGCGGCGTGGGTTCAGCAGCCGCGAGGGAACGCCAGCGGCAGCGGCGGCTTCAACCAGTACACGGCCTACGTTTGGCGCGTGCAAATTCACAAACGCTTGCTGCCACGCAAGATGAGTGCGCTGTTGATATTCGACTAGGAACGTGGCTTCATCGGTTTGGGTTGCGCCTTCACCATGGAAATAATCCATCACCCGGCGTAGGCGCTTCGCTTCGGAAGTTTCCCACGTTTCACGGATGAAACCACTCCAATCTAGCAGGGTGTTATCGAGGTCGAAGAGGACGGCTTTGAGCATAGGGTTAGCAGTCTTATCTGTGTTCAAGAGGGTAAGTTTTCGTAATTGAACGTAAAAATGGCAATCATGCTATTATGCGCGAAAGTGCTTAGAAACGGAAGAAACTATTCAGCCAGTCATATAAATTTTCACTTCCCACGCTTAGTGCCACGAAATGAAGATCGCCTTTAAGCAAGGTTTCCGCCGTAATTTCATCCGCCGCCTGTGCCTTATGCGCGGCAGCAAGTTCATCAGCATAACGCCCACTGCCTTCCAGCACCAACAGGGGAATATGCAGGTGACCAGCAGAACGGGCATAGGCTTCCTGTTTCACAATCTCTCCGCCATTAATGACCACGCCCAATACCCGCCGCTGCCCCTCGCCAGAAAGCGCCCAACCCACTGCTGCCAGCATCGTTGATTCATCGCCAAAGGCATCTCCGCCAGTCAGCACAAAATGGCTGTGATTTTCATCCAGTGTAGTCTGCTGATCGGGATTATCGAAGCCGGGGTAAGTAACCACGTTACGCGGCACAACGCCAATCAGCGGAAAAGTGCAGCCACCTTTGCTGCGGGATTCGCCAATCATCTTCATGACTCCGGCGGAGGTTCCGCCATCAACAATAGCCACGCCGCTTTCCTGCGCAAATCGTACCAGCCCACCTTCAACCGCCGCGCGCAGATCATCCAAACCAGTGCGTTCCATCAGCCCCGCGCCGCCCATGATCACCAGCGCCGGCTGCGGTGGGGTTAAACCCAGCGCCGCGATGACCGACTCCGGTGATTGCGAAAGCGGCGTATTCACAGCGGCAGCGGTTTGCCCGTCCGGAAACTGGATGGTAAACGAGCGCAGTTGCGAATCATCACCTTCAAATATTTGCCGGATGAACTGCATGATCAGCTCCCGATCTGCAAAAGTATCACTGCCTGATTTGCAGAGTATAGCTCAGGTTTTTCATGCTTTGGTCTCCCTGAATTGTGGGGGATAGAAAGCAGTAAAGTGGGCCATAAGTATCCCCCCAATAAAAAACAGGCGGATGTGATTTCCACACCCGCCTGTTTCGTGATGCTGAGTGATGATTTATT
>JACSRP010000144.1 GCA_014879665.1 Anaerolineae bacterium
GGCTGAGCGCCACGACCTGCCACACGGCCCCAAACTCCCACGTCGAGTCTAGGTCACCCCCATGTGATGCATACATTGTAGCATAGATTCCCCCTGATGCGGTGATCGGCCGTAATTTCTGATGGGATTCTGAGACGGTCAATTTGGCGGCAATGAATACAGCCTACGGGTTGAATACGGTATCTAGCCGAACTGCGCCGACCATTTCGCCGGTTGTTAGAATAGAGGCAGTTCTATTGGGTCAGTTTATCCGGGTAGAAAGGTTGATCTTATGTTTTCGAAATATCGCTGGTTGATGGCGCTTGCTCTCTCTGTATTGAGCGTGTCGGTGGCGGCTGCACAGGGCGATGACCCCTGTATGGCACATGGCGGCCAAACGAATGCTGATGGGCAGTGTGTTTTAACGATGGGTCTGACGATTGAGATTGATTACCCGCTGGACATGGTGGAGAACGAAATTGTCGCCTCTACGCTTGACCCGTTTATCGAGGAGACACGGCAAGAATTTGTAACCCAGGCGACCAGCAGCTTTGAACCAATGCCGGGGCCGTATGGACTTTACGGAACGTATGAGACGACACAGTATTCAGAAGATATTGTTAGCCTCGTTTACACCATTTACCAGTTTACTGGCGGCGCTCATGGCAACTCGTATTTCTGGACGTACACGTTTGATCTGGTAAACGGGAACGTGATTAGTTTTGATGATGTTTTCCTGCCAGGAAGCGACCCGTTGGCGGTGATTGCGCCAATTGCCGCGGCACAGATTACAGAAACGTTGGGCGATGCGGCAGATGCCCAATGGATTGCTGAGGGAACGGGCGAAAACCCGGTGAATTACCAGAATTTTTCGCTGAGCGCAGATGGCATTACTTTCTATTTCCCACCTTATCAAGTCGCTTTTTACGCTGCTGGAGCGCAAACGGTGACTATTCCGTTTACCGATTTGGCGGGCGTGCTGGCGCCGGAATTTGGGATGGGAGAAGGCAGTTAAAAGTGAAAAGAAGCGCCGCGTGATGAGAGAGGGCGATCAAGGTGCGCCTTGTCTCTGCGGTTTAGCTTACCTTTCTTAAGACGCGGGGGTGACCTGATCGGTCGCCCCCGCGTTGGTTATTAGGAACCGAGGCGGGATTTAACTTCAGCGGTGATGGCGGGGATGATTTGGAAAAGATCGCCCACCAGACCGAAACGTGCCATTTTGAAGATCGGGGCTTCGGCATCTTTGTTGATGGCGACGATCACTTTGCTGCTGCGCATACCCGCTTGATGCTGAATGGCACCGCTGATGCCACAGGCGATATAGAGATCGGGCGAGACGACCTTACCGGTTTGCCCGACCTGATGGGCATAGGAAATGTAGCCCGCATCTACGGCTGCGCGGCTGGCACCGACGGCTGCGCCGAGCGCATCGGCCAGCGGCTGAATGACATTGGCAAAGCCATCCTGTGCTTTCCAGACGGCTGCATCGGCAGAACCTGCGGGGGCATCCTTAGGATTATTGGCCATAGCGCGGCCACCGCTGATGATCACGGCGGCATCGGTAAGATTGACGGTGCCGGTATCGGCTTCCAGACTCTCAATTCTGGTGGCAATCTGGCTTTCATCGAGCGCGGGGGCGGCGGTTGTGACCGAGGCTGACACGCCTGACTGAGGATCAGCGGCTTTGAAGGCGCGAGAGCGCACGGTGACAAACTGCGTCCCATCGCCGGTGATGGCGACATCGCTGAGGATTTTTCCAGCATAGACGGCGCGTTCGGCGGTGAGCTTGCCATCAGCGATATTTAAGGTTAAGGCTTCGCCAATCATGGGGCTGTCGGTATCAGCGGCAGCGGCGGCGATGAGTTCACGGCCTTTGCTGGTGGCGACGGCAACGACGGCAACCGGGCTGTTTTCCTGTACCAGCTTCGTGAGCAGGGCGGCATAAGGCTCTAAACGGAATTGTTCGAGCGTGGCATCTTCGCTGACGATGGCTTTGGATGCGCCATACTGCGCGGATTCATTGGCGACTGCGGCGGCATTTTTGCCGAAAACGAGCGCGGTGAGATCGGCGCCGGTTTTATCAGCGATCATCTTGCCGGCGGCGAGGGCTTCCCAACTGCCGGGATTGGCGACGCCATCAAAGGTTTCGATCCATACAAAGACAGCGCTCACAGTACCTTCTCCTCGATCAGTTTATCCACCAGCGCCTTGGCCATTTCTTCAGGCGTGCCGGTGATCATTTCCAGTTTAATATCGCGGGGGGGCAGATTTTTGAAAGCGGCCACCTTGACCGATTCGGGGGTGGCGCTGAGGCCGAGATCAGCCAGCGACCAGACCGGAATTTCGGCTTTAGAGGCCTTGCGAATGCCGATGAACGAGGGATAACGCGGCTCGTTGATCTCTTTGGTGACGACTAGCACAGCGGGCAATTTGCTGGTGACGATCATTTTGCCCTGTTCGATCTGGCGCTCGACCTTGATGGTATCGCCATCCATAGACATGATTTTGGAGACGTTGGTGAGCAGAGTCCAGCCGAGCTTGCGCGCGAGTTGAATGATCTGCTGGTCGGTGCCGGTATCTACGCTCTCTTTGCCACAGATCACCAACTGCACACCATCCAGCTTCTTCACGGCAGCGGCGGCGGCAGCGGCGTAAGCTAAACTATTGGCCGGATCGAGCGCGGCGTCTTCGAGACGCAGGGCGGCATCCAGCCCCATGGCGAGGCTGTGTTTTAGGGCTTCATTGTGCATATCGCCGCCGACAGCGACAACGGTGGCGGTTCCGCCGGAGTCTTTCGACTGAACGATGGCTTCTTCGAGCGCGTATTCATCCCATGGATTGACGACAGTTGCGGCGTCACCCCAATTGACGCGGCCATCAGCGCCGACTTCAACCTTCGCCGCGGTATCGGGCGTGCTACGGGTAAAAACAGCTACATTCAAGGGAAACCTCCTCAAAAAGAGTCAATAGTTATGCGTTTTGAGTGCCGGGTTCTGAGTGAAGAACGGCACATTTACAATGGCACAGATTGTAGCGTGAGGCAGGACACTACTCAATAATCAAATTCAGATTTGATTAAAAAGTTAAAAGTTAAAGATTATTACCCTAGTCGAAGGGCGCGGTGTGTCTCTATCCCCGGATTCCAAAATCGCAGAGCGGTGGGATTTCGCCCGGCGGACGCGGCATGCCGCGTCCCTACGAATAGGTATAGTTGGTTCATAAGTAATGATCATCCTTGGCAGAAGGCTTGAAGATAGGAAACATTCGTTTTAGAAGGTTGTCAGAGAAGGCCGATTTGATGCGGCACATGTTTGCCTCCTAGCAAGATGAAGGGCGCGGCCTTTTCGGGCGCGGCGATTCCTAATTTACGCAGGTCTCCAAGATCACGAATGTTCCCTTTGCGGCGCGCGCGAAGGATGGCGTCAGCGCCTTTTGGGCCGATATTTGGCACGCGCATGAGGATATGTCTTTCGGCGGTCATGAGATCTACCGGGCTGCGAGTCAGGTTTTCCTGCGCGTATGCAAGCTTAGGATCAACGTCTAGACGCAGATTGCCGACTCCGGCGAAAGTGAGGTCTTCAAGCTCCCAACCATAATCGCGCAGTAGAAAGCTGGATTGATAGAGTCGAAATTCCCGCATTGGATCGGTGGCCGGCGTGTTTTCCAGCGGCGTTTGCAGCACCGGATTGAAGGCCGAGAAATAGGCGCGGGCAAGGCGGGCGTGCTTGTGCAGATTTTGCGTGAGTGACAGAATTTCAAGATCGGTATCACCAACAGCACCGACGACAAACTGGGTGACGGAGTTGGCGAGTTTCTCATGTGGATGGGCGCGGCGAATCCGTTCGGCGGCGCGAAGCATGCTTAATAACTCACGTTCGAAATCTTTTTTAGGCGCGAGGGCATTGAGGCGCTCCGGCGTCGGGGCTTCGAGATTGACGGAGATGCGGTCTGCAAGCTGCATGGCGCGGTAAAGCTGATCATCTTCGGCGCCGGGCATGATCTTGAGATGAATGTAGCCCTTATACTGGTAGCGATTGCGGACAATTTCGATGGTATCAATCAGCTTGTCCTGCGTGGTGACACTGCCTCTGATGATGCCGCTGGAGAGAAATAGGCCATCGGCTTTTTTCGCGCTGGTCAATATATTGAAGGCCTTCGCCATTTCGTCCGGGGAAATGGTGAGCCGGCGGGTTTTGCCGCGACCAGCGCGGAACGGGCAATAGAAGCAGTTGCGCTCGCAGGCGGTGGTGAGCATGGATTTCAGCACTGGCTTCGCGCCTTTCGGGGTGCTGACGTTGGTGATGCATTCTTCCAGACTGTGCGACTGATAAGAGGCATGCGGGCTGTGCTCGGCAGACGGTTGATCGCCGGCTGGCTCAAACAGCGTGAGGTCGCCCATCTGGGAGAGTTTGGTGATGGTGGTAGAGACAGTTTGTGTAATCATAGTGAAATCATTATATAGAACTTGTGTTCTAATTGTCAACTACTCTAAGGTTATAAACCGGTTATAAGATGATGGGTAAATGGTGGGGAAAGCGAGTGGAGAGTAAAAGAAGTTCTGAAACGGGATGGGGGAAACCCATCCCGTCTGTAGTGCGCTTACTGAAGCAAATTTATTCCAGCGCCGAAAGATCGAGCTCAAATTCAGCCTGTTCCATGATCTCCTCAACCGAGAGTTCGATTTCAGCGGTGTCCGGATTAACGCCGGTGGTCAGGGTGCCTTCTGCCAGCGCCTCTTGAATCTGGGTGACGATTTCGTAATATTCTTCGGGAACATCGGAATCGTTGGGGCCGGCAAAGGTCATACCGCCATTGGCGACATCGAGGATATAGTTGCCGCCGCCGGGGAATTCGAAATCGCCACCTGCCAGTGCTGCAATCATATTGTGAACGCCAACATCAACGCGCTTGATACCACTGCTGATGATGAATTCTGCGCCGGGGGCTTCGCCGCTGCCGAAGGTGGTGAAGAACTCGTCTTGATCCACGCCGATGACGTAGACGCCTTCAGCTGCTGCAAAGGCAATTGCGCCGGAACCGGTGGGGCCGCCACCGCCAAAGAGGACGTCGGCGCCTTCGCCCATGAACTGTTCGGCAGCTGCCGCGCCGCGATCCGGGGCGGTGAAGCTGTCAATGTAGACGCCGAGAATATCAACATCTTTTTCAAGGATGGATGCCATGTATTCGATGCCCTGTTCGTAGCCGAGGCGGAAGCGAATAACCGGGGGGATATCCACGCCAAAAACGCCGCCAATAACGTGCGATTGGGTGACCAACGCGGCCAGCGCGCCGACCAGAAATGCTGACTGGTCTTCGCGGAACTGGATGCCGACGTAGTTTTCGGGACCTTCGAATACAAATTGGTCAACGCCGATAAAATAGGTATCGGGGTTGGCTTCTGCGGCAGCCAGCGTGGCATCGGCAATCAGGAAGCCGACGGTTACGATGGCGTCAAAGTCTTCATCCAAGCAGGTCTGAATGTTATTTGCATAATCGGTCTGGGCGCTGGTTTCAATAAAGGTGGATTCCAGATCAAAGTCTTCAACCGCGGCCATCATGCCATCATAGGCAAACTGATTGAAGGTGCCATCATTCACGCGGCCAAGATCGGTGACGAGACAAACCGATTCAATGGCCTCACCCTGCGCCATGAGAGCCATAGGGGCAAGCCCCACCAGCAGCGCGAACATTGCGATACTAACGAAAAAGCGACGTTTCATTACTTTGCCTCCCAATAGGGGTAAAAGAAGAAGAAACCCATGCTCCTTGAAAGATAACATGCCGTTGGCAAGTTCACCACGTAAGATTGTAAAGGGTACCGGGCAAGCGCATTAGGCGACCAGAACGCCGCGGGCAGAAGCTATCCGGCTAAAACCGCACTGCTTAGGAACTGTGTATACGCTGGCTGAGGCGTTCACAATTCGGTTTCAGTATCGGCTTCGGTGGCATCACGGCTGATGGTTTGTTGGCGGAAGAAGTTGGGGTGGGCGGGATCGGTGAAACGGTCAAGGTTACATTCGGGCGACCAGCGCGCGCCATCGGGCATGATGGTTAGTTCGTCAAAATGCGCGCCGGTCAAAATGGCATTACGCAGGTCAGCATTTTCAAGCCGCGCGCCTTCGAGATGCGCGCCAGATAAGTCTGCGTTTTGAAGCAGCGCATTCAAGCCATTGATACGATAGAGCTTCGCTTCAAATAGATTAGCGCCGCGCAGGTCTGCATCTCGAAGGCGCGCCGCTTGCAAGTTGGCCTGTATGAGGTTAGCACCGGCAAGCACCGTGTTGTTCAAGTTAGCGCGTTTGAGCTTTGCCCACTGGAAATTCACACCCTGTAGATCGGCTTCCCATAATTTTGCATCTTCAAGGTTGGCGACACGGAAATCCATTTCTTGTAGAGAGCCATCGGTCAGCCAGCCGTGCGCGCGCAGTTCTTCGCCAGCATGTTTGGCAACTGCATTGACGCTGCTGCCAAATTGACGGCTCAACTGGTCAAGCTCGCGCTGCTCTTGATTGCGAAATTCATATTTGCGGTAAATGGTGTCAATGATCAGCACGGTGATGGCGATGCCGATTAACTCGCTGCTGATGTTCGGGTACAGCTCGCTGATGAGCATGCGAAGATCAAGCGGCTGGCCGGGATGGGTCATAAGATAGCCGATGACCAGCACGGCGATACCGAGTATTAGAAAGAGGAAACCGACACGTTGAACGGTTAACCCGGTGCCGGAGAAGATTTGCTTCAAATTCGATTTCATGCGCCTCCGCAGGATCACAATCGGATTCGGCGGTAAGTATGGCTTAACGAGAGCGCAGATTCAATTTGAACCAGCCAAGACGCGGAGAGTGCCAAGGGAAGTTTGAGGCACAGAGGACACAGAGGAAGAAGCTAAATTTGCCTATTCACAGTGAACTTTGTGCCCTCTATGGCGGATTTGATGCAATCGCCGTGAATACACTAGCGATAGGTATTCTGTGACGATTGGTAATTGAGCAGCAGCGCGGCGATTGCGCCGGGAACCCAACCGGCCACCGTGAGCAAGAACACGATCACGATAGTGCCACAACCGCGATCAATGACCGCAAGCGGCGGGAAAATGATGCAGAGTAAAGCGCGTCCACAACCCATGACAATCCTCCGTGGGATGATATTGTAATAATGATCTATATACGCAAGGCCGGCGCGATAGTTGCACTATTTCTGGCCGAGGAACGGAACAAGCGAGCGCGCCATTTGTTCAGCAGCTTCGGGCATTAAATGCAGGCCGTCGAAAGTGAAGGAATAGCCGCCTTCGGCGCGAGCCTTCTGATAGTCATGCCAGCCGGAAGATTCACGGGCACCGATGAGGATGATGGTTTTGATATCGAGATCGGGGCGTTCTGGAAGCTGTGAAGGGACAAAATCGGCCATGAAATTATGGACGGGAATGCCGAGACTCTGCGCGGATTCCTGAGCGAAGGTGTTGTACTGGCGCAGCGTGTTCACGACGGTGGGATTGTATTCGTTGGGCGGGAGGCCAACCCAGACCAGCACGCCAGCGACCTGCAAGCGCAAAAGAAGATCGCGGTAGGCGGCGCTGAACTGTTCTGGCGAGACAAAGCCTTCTTCAATCCCTTTGGATTTACGATAGTAGGAACGGACTTTGGGCTGGGCGTAGGAAATGGCATCGTTGCCGCCGACCATGAGGAATATGCCATCGGGCGACTGTGCTAGCACGCCGTCAAGACGTTCGAGCAGGTTGACGATAGTATCGCCATTGCGCCCGGCGTTGATGATGGTATGTTCGGGCATGAGGTGGGCGAGGGTGTCTACATAGCTGCCGCCATAAGTACCCTGCGTGAGACTGTCGCCAAAGCAAATTAGTTTCATGGAGTTTGCTCGATATGAGGAAGGACAGGATCAGGGGCGTCGTTGGCCACGCCCCTGAATACAGCCGGTTGTTATGACTCGCGCTGCCAATCTTCGGCGTTGTAGGCGGGCAGCTCACAGCGGAGGGGGTGATCTTCACGGAAGCCGAAAGCGTAATCGGCCTGCATTAGCTGGTGAATTTCGCTGGTGCCTTCGTAGATGACGGCGCCCTTGCTGTTGCGTAGATAACGCTCGACGGGATATTCATCGCTGAAGCCATAAGCGCCGTGAATTTGCACGGCTTCGAGCGCGGCTTGCACGCTGTGATCGGTGGCGTACCATTTGGCGAGGCCGGTTTCCTGAGTGTTGCGGATTCCCTGATTTTTGAGCCAGCCGGATTTCAAATAGAGCAGGCGACCTGCTTCGTACCACTGCTGCATATAGCCGATCTTCTGCTTGATAAGCTGGTGATCGGAAATGGGCCTGCCACCGGTTTTGCGTTCCTGCGCGTACTTGACGCTCTCTTCGAGGCAGGCGCGGATGAGGCCGATTGCGCCGCTGGCGACGGTGTAACGCCCGTTATCGAGCGACCCCATGGCTACTTTGAAGCCTTCGCCTTCTTCGCCGAGACGATTCGCAACCGGCACTTCGACATCTTGAAAGGCGACCCAACCGGTGGAACCAGCGCGCACGCCGAGTTTGCCGTGAATATCGCCGCTGGTGACGCCGGGCATATCGTTGGTGACGATGAATGCGCTCATGCCGCGATGGCCGGCTTCGGGATTGGTTTTGGCGACGACGAGGAAGTGATGGGCTTTGGTGGCAAGGCTGATCCACATTTTTTCGCCGTTGAGGATGTATTTATCGCCTACGCGCCGCGCGGTTGAGGTCATATTGACGACATCGCTGCCGACACCCGGCTCGGTCAGGCAGAAGGCGGCATATTTTTCGCCGCGCGCCTGTGGAGTGAGGAACTGCTGCTTCTGTTCTTCGGTACCCCATTGCAGCAGGGACATGCTGTTGAGGCCGTGATGCACTGACATGACGACGCGCAGAGTGGTATCGCCGCGTTCTAATTCTTCGCAGACGAGGCCGAGGGTGATGTAATCGAAACCCTGACCGCCGTAGCGCGTAGGGATGCTGATACCGAGGATTCCGAGTTCGGCCATGCGCGGCAGAATTTCGGGGTCCATCTGCTGCTTGCGATCCCACTCGCCGATGGTGGGGATCACCTCTTTGGCAACATAATCGCGCACCATTTTTTGCGCGGCCAGTTGTTCAGAATTGAGTGTGAAATCCATAATGCACCTTTAGTGTGAATGTGAACTGTATTCGTGTTGAAGGATGGTACACTTTTGCATAGTAAAATTCTTTAGCAGGATTATACCTGATCGCCACTTGAAGAGGTATGACAATGACGGCTCGCCCGGCAGAACCTGAGATTCCAGATGAGCTGATCACCTACTACTTGCAAATCACAGGGCGCAGCCAGTTCAAGCCGGCGTTTCTGGAAGATGCTGCTGAAATAACGATCATGGAGATGCAGCAGCGGGATATACGCTTCTACAAGTTTCTGTATTCGGCGGTGGGGGAAGGGTGGCGCTGGCGGGATCGGATTGTTATGCCGGAAGATCAACTACAAGCCTTGATCCAGAAGCCGGAAACCAGCATTTATGTGCTGTACGCAGAGGGCGTGCCTGCGGGCTATTTTGAATTGGAGCGGCAGGGTGAGAATACCGAATTGGCTTATTTCGGATTAAGGCCGGAATTTGTGGGCCGGGGCTATGGAAAACACCTGCTGAGCGCGGCGATTGACCGCGCATTTGAAGATGGCTGCGCGCGGTTGTGGGTGCATACCTGCAATCTGGATGCGCCGGAGGCGCTGGACAATTACCAGAAGCGGGGATTTCAGATTTATGAGACGAGGGTTGAGCCGATGCCGCAGCGGTATGTTTAAGGGGAAGTATTAACAGGCGTTGAGGGTGAATTTTATGAGCTTATTGGAACGTGCAAAAGGCAGCGGAAACCCGCTTATTGAGGGGACGACTGCAACATTTGTATGGGAAGGGGATACACCGCCGATTCTCGCGGGCGACTTCACCGGGTGGCGGCGAGATTTTGCGATCACGGAGTGGCGGCAAGAGGCGGATTATTGGGTAGCGACGGTGATGCTGCCAAAAGACGGCTATGTTGAATATGCCTTCTTCAGCGCTGACGATGATGATGCGCGGGTGCGCGATCCACTGAACAATCAGCGGACATGGAACGGCGTGAACAACTACAACCACAACTTTTATATGCCAGAAGCGGGGCCTTCGCCGCTGCTGCGGGTGAGGCGGGGCGTGCCGCGAGGGACAGTGACGCGATACGAGATTGAGTCTCACTGGATCAGCGCGCGAAAAACCCGGCCTCTTTATCTATACGAGCCGCCGAATGCGACAGCGCCGTACCCGCTGATGGTGGTTTGGGATGGGCCGGATTATTTGCGGCGCGGGCGATTGACGCAGATTGTGGATAACCTGATCG
>JACSRP010000226.1 GCA_014879665.1 Anaerolineae bacterium
TCGCCAAAAGAGTTCCCGCCTGCGATCGCAGGTTCAAAACTCCGCACACACGACATGGCGGGCTTTTTTCTGATAAATAAAAGCGCCTCTCATTAATGAGAGGCGCTTTTATTTACGAAGGTAAACGTTACGCTATTCAGAATAGTCTGCGCCAAAGACCTGTGCGAGTAGATCTCCCAGCATGGCGCGGCGGGGAATAATGACTTGAGCGCCCGCGGGAGTTGTGTAGGGTACCGAGTAATTACCGTCTAGTACGCCGGTGCGAATATTTTCAGCAGATATGTCTTTCAGAGTCATGGCAATCTGGATGATCTGATCGAGGTTGAGATTGGTGTAAACGTTATCGTTGAGCGTGCTGAGCAGCGTGGGGGATTGCACGATCAACTGCGGGATCAAGTTGAAATCCAGCACTCGGTCACGAATGGCATAGAGCACTATTTGTTGGCGGCGCGCGCGTTCGAAGTCATTGTCGCCATGACGTGTACGGGCGAACTTGAGCGAAGTTTCCCCGTCCATGTGCTGCATTCCGGCATTCAGAACGAGAGGGTCATAGCCGAAGTTCATATCTGGATACTGGTAATCTACGATGTTATAGGGCACGTCTATATCAATACCGCCGAGCAGGTCAACAAGCGAAACAACGGCTTGAAAGTCCATCACTACATAGGCATGAACATACATGCCGAAGTTGAACTGCGCGGTTTGCATCGCCAGCGTGGGGCCGTAGTTCGGCTGCTGAAGCTCGCCTAGCACCATGGCGCTGTTGATGCGCTGAAGCTCGCTGTAGCCCTGAATGTCAACGTACAGATCGCGGGGGATGCTGAGGACACCAAGCGAATTGGTATCGCGATCAAGGCTAATCAGCATCATGGTGTCGGTACGGTAGGCTAGACCATCTTCATCAGGGCGGCGGTCTAGGCCCATGACTAACACGGTCAACCGCGAGCCGCCGTTCCATGGTTGCAAAACGATACTACGCCCATCGTTCAAGGTAAGCTGCTGACCGGCGGTGATATTACCGTCGAGAGAGGCGAAGGATGTCTGGGCATCTACTGGCGTAGGCAAGCCGCTGATTGCGGTTGGCAGGACGACGATGCCATCCTGATTAGCCTTGATCACCAGCGTTAAACTAAGACTGACCACGCCGACGATGGACATTAGCGCCAGCGCAATGACTACCCACGCCCAATCAGCTCCATTTCGCCGTGAACGCCGCCGCTTAGCGCGTTCGCGGGCCGCGGAATTTTTATGTTCTGACGCGGATCTGGTAGATGGAGGCGGCAAGGATGATTTGTGTGGGGTAGGAACTGGCGTATTGTTTGGGCGCGTCGGTGGCGCTGAGTCCAGACGTGGGGCAGTATCTACAGACGCGGATCTACGCGGCTCTGAGCGATATACAGCATGCCGACTCTGGGATTGATTATCATGGTTGGAAGATTGCGGCATATTCTGAGCAGCGCTAGTCTAACAAAGTTTAGTGTCTCTGGTTAGTATAGGTGTAGGCGAATTATGCGTCAATATAGCGAGGCATGGCGACTCATCAACGATTCGCCCGCGACCGGAGCATGGAATATGGCCGTGGATGAAGCCTTAATGGTTTTGATTGGGGCGGGCGGGGCATCGCCAACGCTGCGTTTTTATGGATGGTCGCCTTTCTGCCTCTCGTTGGGGTATGGTCAGGGGGTAGAGGTTGTAGATAAAGATCGCCTCGCGGCGGCGAATATGGGGATTGTACGACGACCTACCGGCGGCGGGGCAATTTTGCATGCTGATGAGGTGACCTATAGCGTCGTTTTGCCAGCAGGGCACGATCTGGCAAAGGGGAGCATTGTGGAAAGCTACCAGCGGATCAGCAGGGCGCTGGTGGATGGACTTCGTTCGTTGGGAGTGATGGGGCAGGCGGAATCTGTTCGTCACGCAGTTCCGAATACAGTCGTTTGTTTTGAGATCCCATCACATTATGAACCCACCGTTGGCGGCAAGAAAATTATTGGCAGCGCACAGGCACGCAAGCATAATGCGGTGCTGCAACATGGAAGCATTCCGCTTATGGGCGATGTCGCGCGTATTTGCGAGGTGCTGGCTTATGATACAGAAGCTGAGCGTGAACAGGCGAAACAGCAGGTGCGGCAGCGTGCGTGTACGCTCACAGATGCGCTGCATGGACGCATAAAGACATATGAACAGGCTGCTGAGGCGCTAGTACAGGGTTTTGAGGCTGTTTATGATATTCACTTTGATGAAAACGGTTTGAGTGAGAATGAAGCCAATTGCGCCAGCGAACTAGCACTTGAAAAATACGCTCAAGAAAGCTGGACGGCGAGGCGGTAGCGGTCGCGGAGTTTACGTAATGAAACAGGGACAACTTCCCTTATTTGTAGTACCGTTTTTAGAGGCAGAGCTTACGCCTCAAACGGAATTTGCCAATACGTGGGCGCTGTTTCAGAAACGGCTGGCAAAAGAAGGCAAAACCGAACATACGGTGAATGCTTTCACCTCGGATTTGCATTTACTGGCGGAATACGCGGGGAATCATCTTGCCATTAACGGCTTCAAAACCTCGACGCTTGAGGATTTTCTGGATTGGCTGGAACATGGGCGCGGGGTGCCATGCAGTCGTAAGTCGTATGCTCGGCGGGTGACTACGCTGAAAGTCTATTTCAAATGGCTGGCTGATCTGGAAGTGCTGGATCATGACCCGGCGCATGCCATCCTTCAGCGATCTGGCCCGGCGCCGCTGGCGATTATTTTGAACGCAGACGACATTTTTGCGGCGATGCTGGCTTCACGCAGCTTTAAGAAGCGCGAGGAACCGGATACACGCCCGGAACTACTGTTCAACTTACTGCTGAATACCGGGATCAAAAAGAGCGAGATTATGCGCCTAATACTGGCGGATTTTGAGCGCGGCCAGCGCCCTATGCTGCTGATACGACAGGTGAGCGCAAAACATGAATATAAGGAACGCCGATTGGCGCTGGATGCTGATTTGATAACGGTTCTGGATGCTTATTTAGCCCAGTATGCGCCGGAAAAACAGGTGTTCACCTGTACGGCGCGCAATCTGGAATATATTCTGGAAGCGATTGGCGTAGAAGCGGGTATTGAGCATAAGCTGTCCTTTGAGATGATGCGCTGGACGGGCGCGGTGCGGGACTATGTAGGGGGGATGTCGCCTGAGGCTATTCGCGAGAAGCTGGGACTCAGCCCGATCAGTTGGACGGAGACATTCTTGAAAATTCGCAAGCTGGCGGGGGAGAACGTGAAAATTGGGGCGGGTAGGGGTGAGGAGTAACCCCTCACCCCTGTGGTTGAAGGGGTGAGGCAAAAGAATAGGGCGTAATTGGATAAAGCGAGTGTCTCCTGCCCCTACATTACGCGGGTGAGCAGACCTTTGAGATAGGCGCCTTCGGGGAAGGTAAGCGCAACAGGGTGATCTGGCGCGGCGCTGAGATATTCCACAATTTGCCCCTGCCTACCGCTGTCTACCAATGCGCCAAATACAATCTTCTGGAACAGATCGGTGCTGATGGCACCGGAACAAGAGAAAGTCATCAGATATCCGCCAGAATTGAGCAGCTTGAAGCAGTGTAAGTTTAAGTCTTTGTAGCCACGCGCGGCTTTATCTACCTGACCGGCATTGTGGGCGAATTTGGGCGGATCGCAGATGATAAAATCGAACTTTTCACCCTGATCGACATAATCGCGAAGTAGTTGGAAAACATCGGCCTGAAGGAATTCGAGTTCAGGGGTGTTGTTTGCTGTCAGGTTGAGTTCGGCATTGCGTTCGGCTAATTCAAGGACTTCATAGGAGGCATCAACGCAGGTGATTGAAGCGATGCGCTGATTAATGATGCTGATCGCAAATCCGCCGGTATAACTACAGAGGTTTAGGATTTTTAGCGGCCGCTCGAACAAACGATTCAGTTTTTCGACATAATTCTGCGCGATTACACGGTTGGCACTCTGATCGAGATAGAAGCCAGTTTTGTGACCTTTTCGCACATCTACCAGAAACTTGCTGCCAGATTCCTGTATCTCAATATATTCGGGCGGCTCGTCCCCCCATAGCAAGCCTGACTGAGGTTTCAAGCCTTCTTTACCGCGCACATCCACATCGCTGCGCTCATAAATGCCTTTTACCTCAGGCATTAGCTCATGAAGCAAGCGAGCAATATCATGTTTTCGCCGATCAATGCCCAGTGTTAGTGCCTGAAGCACTAGAAAATCGGCGTAACGATCAACGACGAGGCCGGGCAGCCAATCACTTTCGGCGTTAATCAGGCGTTTCGCCATTTTATCGGGCATATTAGAGGGAAGGCCGGATGATCTCGCGACGATGGCCTGCTGCATCATTCGCCGCCACCAATCGTCGTTGATGGGTTCATCTTGCCATGTGAGGATGCGCACTTGAATCTGGGATTTTTGATTCCAGTAGCCACGCGCTAGAAAGCGCCCTTTGGTGGATACAACGTCTACGATGTCGCCGGGGGCTGGATCCCCGCGTACCTCTTGAATTGCGCCGGAGAAGATCCATGGGTGCTGCTGAATGACGGGCTTTTCACGATCATGGCGGATAACGATCTGGGGCATGTTATAGAATATCCATTTGATTCGAGTGATGGGGCGCAGCAGGCTGCGCGCCTACAAGATGATTGATGTAATCATAGCGGGCATGCTTTGCCCCCACGAATTATCGCGGTAACGCGATGGTTTGTGAACTGTGCTTATGGTTCTGAAGATGCCGCGCTGAGAAGGGCAAATAAATCAGCTTCACTGAGAATGGAAACGCCAAGCTTCGCCGCTTTTTCTGCTTTGCTGCCGGGTGAATCACCCACTAGCACATAATCGGTCTTTTTGCTGACGCTGCCCGTCACTTTGCCGCCGTGCGATTCAATCAGCGTGGTGGCTTCTTCGCGGGATAATGTGGGTAAAGTACCGGTCAGGACAATGGTTTTACCGGTAAGGGTGTCGCCTGCCATCTCACGGGCGGTATTTTGCATATTTACGCCTGCCGCGTGTAATTTTTCTAGCACGTTCAGATGCTCGGAGTCTTGAAACCAGTCAAAAATATTCTGTGCCAATATCCCGCCGATACCGTCTACTTCTTCAAGCAAGGCAGGGGTAGCGGCTTGCAGGGCGCTCATTGAATTAAAATGATCAGCGAGATCAACGGCGATCGTGCTGCCAACGCCTTCGATGCCGAGCGCGGTGATCACCTGTGATAAAGGGCGTGATTTAGCAGCTTCGATGGCAGCTAACAGGTTGTTGACCTTCTTTTCCGCGAATTTATCGAGTTCTAGCAGCGGCGCGGCGGTGAGCGAAAAAATATCGGCTTCGTCGTGCAGCAGGCCTTTGTCCAGCAAGGCTTTAACAGTTTGCCCGCCGAATCCCTCAATATCCAAGCCCGACCGGGAGACAAAAAATTCTAGCTGACGATAGATGCGTTCGGGACACTGCGTATTCGGGCAGTAATAATCTACCGCGCCTTCGGGGCGGATGATGGGCGTATCGCAGTAGGGGCAGCGTTCAGGTGGCAAAATTGGCCTTTCGCTGCCATCCCGTTCTACGGTCATCACTCCGATCACGTTGGGAATTACATCGCCCGCGCGCTTTACGATTACGCGATCTCCGATACGAATATCCAGCGCCTGAACGATGTCATAATTGTGCAGCGTGGCGTTGCTGACGGTGACGCCGCCGATAAAAACAGGCTCAAGCCGCGCATTCGGTACAATTTTCCCCGTACGGCCTACCGTGACCACGACATCGAGCAGATGGGTGGAAGCTTCCTGCGCGGGGAATTTATAGGCGATTGCGCCGCGCGGGTCTTTACCCACAACGCCAAGTTCGCGGGTAACCTTGAGATCGTCCACTTTGATGACCACGCCATCAATTTCGAAATCCAGTGTGTTGCGGCGGTTTTCCCACGTGGGTATTTGCTGGATAACGTCGGATAAGGTGGGAAAATACCCCGCATCTGGCGAAGTTTGGAAACCTAATTCTTTCAAGTATCGCAAATTATCCCACTGGCTATCCAGCGTTTTCCCGCTTATATCAACCACTTGATAAATAAATGCAGTCAGCGGGCGGGCAGCGGTCAAGCGCGAATCTTTTTGTTTGAGCGAGCCTGAAGCTGTATTACGGGCGTTCACGTAAGCGGGAAAGCCAGCGTCAGCCTGTTTCTGGTTCACCGCTTCAAAATCTTTTTTCAGGAATAACACTTCGCCACGTACTACCAATCGCTCTGGCGCTTCGGGGCCGTTCGGGTTGGCAGGAATGCGCAGCGGAACAGCGCGAATAGTGCGCACATTGGGCGTTACGACATCGCCGGTTTCCCCATTCCCGCGGGTGGCGGCTTGTACCAGCACGCCGTTCTCATAGGTGATGACGATGGTGAGGCCGTCTAGCTTTGGTTCCAGAACATAGTGTAATTGCGTTCCGGAGGGCAGCAATCGCAGGTTGCGATCTTCCCATGCTTGCAAATCTCCTGCTGAAAAGGCATTGGAAAGGCTGAGTATTGGCGCTGCATGGCGAACTTTAGGGAAATCTTCTGAAAGATCATTTCCGGCGCGCTGCGTGGGCGAATCAGGCGTGATGAGCTCAGGATACGTTTGTTCAAGTGATACCAACTCATTGTAGAGATGGTCATATTCGGCATCACTGACAGCAGGTTGGCTAAGCACGTAATAGCGATAGCTGTAATCTGCGAGTAGATGGCGCAGATCAGCCGCGCGTAGGGCAACATCGGTCATACCAGTCTCCAATTTAGGGGGCTATGGTTGCCGAAAGCGCGCTGTCAGGAGATTGAACATCTAGAAACTGCGACGCTGCCCAACCGGTTTCGCCCGGATTATCTGGATTTTGAATGCGCCACCATGTGAATCCTGTTGCACTTAGTGGGCCTTCTATGACTCTAAATGTCGTTCCGAGCGGCGCTATGAAAACCAATTCCTGATCGGTGCCTGCGCCAGCACGCACGTTCAGGGAATCGGCATTGACCACCACCGCTGCGCCAAGCGCTATGCTTAGCGGGGTAGGAGAGAGAATTACGGGGAGAAGTGTCGGGCCTTCAAGCGCAAAGGTGGGCAGTGAACCCGGCACGATCTGGGCGGGTTCCAACGTCACCGAATTGGCTGGAATTGTGGGTTCGCCGGGCGGTGGCGTATCGCTGGGTACGGCGGTGATGATGATGATGCGCGGCGATCCACCGGGGCCACCATCCCCGCCAAGCCCGATAACCAGACCGATCAGCCCAAACGCCACTACGAATACTACGCCTACCATCATCAGCACTGACCAGACCGGCAGGTACATCGGGCTGTTGTTGCGCTGCCTGCGGGCGCGCTTTGGAGGCGGGCGGTGAGGTGGCGGCAAAGGTGGCAGCGCGCGACTTTGCGGTACTGGCGGTATCCCACTTTGCAGTGGTTGAGGCGGCGCTGGTGGAAGTGACGGCGGTGGCATCTGGCGGGTATCGTCTGCCGGCGTCATTTGTCGCGTTCCGTCATCAGGCGAAAAGGGGGAAGGAGGCTGAAAAGGGTTATCGGCCATTACGTTTATCCAACCACTGCATAAATTGTTCAAGAGGCCATGTGTTGATGACTTGACTAGCTTCAATCCAACCTCGCCGCGCGGTCATCACGCCGTAGCGCATCAGATCCATGGTTTCAGGGCGGTGCGCGTCGGTATCAATGCAAATTGGGATGCCAAATTCGGCGGCGCGCCGGGCATACTGCGCTTCTAGATCGAGACGATGTGGGTTGGCGTTGATTTCCAGCGCCGTGCCGGTTTTTTGCGCGGTGGCAAACACAGCATCCATATCCAGATCGGCAGGATCACGTTCAGGGATAAGCTGCCCGCGTGGGTGGCCGATCAAATCAACATTTGGATTGTTCAGGGCGTTAAGCAGTCTTTGGGTGACCTGTACGCGGGGCTGGCGTAAGCCGACATGCAGTGAGGCGATCACGAAGTCGAGCTGCTCAAGGATTTCATCGGGAAAATCCAGCGTACCATCGGCTTTGATTTCCATTTCGGTGCCGTGAAACACGCGGATTGCGCCGCCCATTTCAGCATCTACGCGGCGAACCTCTATTTGCTGCTCCAGCAAGCGTTCAATCGAGAGTCCGTTGGCGATGGTTGCGCCGTGGGAGTGATCTGTGATCACAATGTATTTTCGCCCACGCTCAAGCGCGGCTTCGGCCATTTCCTGCACGGTGGCAGTGCCATCGCTCCAAACCGTATGCATATGCAGATCGGCGTGAATGTCGCTCAACTGGATAAGTTTGGGCAGCTTGCCTTTTTGCGCGGCTTCAATTTCACCCATATCTTCGCGGATTTCTGGCGGGATGTAGGGTAAGCCGATCTGCGAATAAACTGCTTCTTCGGTAGCGCAGAGGATTTCTTCACCGCCATCTACCGGAGTGAACGCCCATTCGTTGAGTGATAAACCTTTGGCCAGCGCCATCGTTCGCAGCTTAATTCCGTGATTTTTACTACCAGTGAAATAGACTAGCGCGGTACCCCAATGTTCTTCCGGCAGCACGCGCAGGTCAACTTGCAGGCCGTTTTGCAATTCAACGGAACTCTTGGTGGGGCCGTGACCGAGTACCCGCGCTACTTCGTCCATCTGTACAAATATATCCATGACCATGGTTGCATCTTGCGCTGTGACCACTAGATCAACATCGCCAATCGTGGGCAGCGCGCGGCGAATGCTGCCGGCGATTGCGCCTTTGCCTACGCCTTCGATTTGCATGATCATCGCAAGGATGCGTTCGGCGGTGGGCAGGGCAACGCCTAACGGCGTGCGCGTATCGGTGGCGCGGCGGTTGAAGGATTCAATACCCTCAAGGACGCGAGCTATGCTTTTAGCGCCCATGCTCGGAAGCCCGGCCAGTTTTCCTTCCCTAGCAGCGGCTTCCAACGAAGGAACGTCGGTGATTCCAGCGCCCTGCCAGAACATGCGCGCTTTTTTGGGGCCGACGCCGTTGATATGCAGAATGTCCACCACGCCGGGGGGAATTTCGGCGGCCAGATTCTCGTAAAATTGCAGCGTGCCAGTTTCGAGAATTTCTGCGATCTTCTCTGCGATCACTTTGCCAACGCCGGAGATTTCTTCCAGACCACCCTCAGCGGCAACGATTCGTAGATCGCGCGGGAACTGCCCGATAGAATTGGCAGCATTGCGGTAGGCTAGAATACGGTGTACGTTTTCGCCTTTGATTTCCAACATGTCGGCGATGCGGTCAAACATCGCGGCCATTTCGCTATTGGTCACGCCGTTTCCCTCGGTGCTGGAATGTTTCAACAGTATAACTTACGAACCGCGCGTGAGAAAGTCAGCCGGATTGGTATCTGAGAACTGGCTGGCGAGAATAGGTTGAATTGCAGCAGCAAGGCCGTTCATTACTTCATCACTGACTTGTATTTCTCCGCTCCCCATATAGCCGAATATTTTCGGCCCTTTTTTATCTTCTGGCTGATCGGCCATGCGCGGAACGATGTGAAAATGAACATGGGGATGATCGGCAGATTCGGCAAATTGCATGACATAGGTTTTTTCGCAGCCGACGACCTGTTTTAGGGCAATTGAGACGTCCCTAAGCAAAATACCAAGCTCGATTGCTTCAGCTTGGCTCATTTCATCAACTGCCGCAATATGGTGACGGCTGACCAACACTAACCATCCAGGAAGGGCTACATTAAAGGCATGGGCTGCATCCCAATACTGAGTTCGATAAATACGATCCCATAGTGGGGCATCTCCAGTATCCCGTCGAATGACCAGTTCACAAGTGTGACAGTGATCAGTGTTCATTTTTGCCTCATTCAATACAGGAAAGTCAAAATTATGTCATGTTCAACGATGCCCTCAAAAATGAAGATAATATGAGGGAAGTATGTTTTATGTAATTACGCCTTCAATTCGTTATAAGATAGGTCTATTGTTTAATCTGCTGCCCGATATATTCGTGACGAATTGCTTGACAGGCGGTTGAATTGTGGTTACGCTGTCTAGCAATCGCATATACTCAATGATGTTGATCTGAACGAGTATGTGGCATACACCATGTTCAGAGAGCCGCCGGTTGCTGTGAAGGCGGTACATAGGAAGCCACAGAATGGATCAGGGAGTCGCGCAGGCGAACCGTAAGCAGTAGCCTGTGCCGGGAAAGCGCACCCGTTATCCACGCGCGGGGTATCGGCATTCATAAGCCCGTACCTTTGAATGAGCGGTCATCATGCTGATGATCATCAAGGTGGCACCACGGGAAAGCCTCTTCTCGTCCTTGTTACGGGAGAGGCTTTTTGTATT
>JACSRP010000230.1 GCA_014879665.1 Anaerolineae bacterium
AGGAAATCGAACTCAATGGCATTCAAGCCAATACCGAGCAAAATCATGGCAAGCGTTAGATAGCGGAAGATCGGCACTTCACGAATAAACTCGATGCCTTCTCGAAGCGAGTCAAAGAGCTTTTCACCGACGCGAGCTTGACGACTGGACACATTTACACGATTCATCGAGAGCATCAGCAGCGTGCCTGCCCCAAGCAGTACCACGACGTTAAAGAGCAGCAGGCGATAGCTCGTCCCTGCAATTTGCGCCATTCCCGCAGCAATGCCATTCCCAACGATACCACCGGTGAAAATGGCTATCCCCAGTAGAGGAAACAACCGCTTGGCTGCCGCTACCGAAAACATATCATTGGCTAATGCCCAGATCAATAATGGAAATAACAGCCATTGTTGATCATTCACCACCAGTAAAACGCCATAACCAAATGCGCCTTGCTCAGTCGTGAATAGGCCGAACAGTCCTAGATAGATCACCACAAAGACAAAATAGACAATTACAGCCAGCCTCCCGCGGCGCGTCCTATCCACAAAGAGCGAATAAATCCCAGAAGTGACAATTACTATTGCCATGTCAATTGCCCAAACCAGCACAATCTGTGACACGCCAATACTGCTGATGAAGCCGCTGGTGGCAACGACCTCATTGGATTCAAGAATCATCGAGTTGAGAAAAAACAGGACGGCGAGCAGTAAGAATCTGCCGCGCTCCTCGGGCATAATGCGGTTGAGCAAGGTCATGAGCTTACTTCATCAGACCCCGGCGGAATTCAATCTGGCTCACCGCTGATGCGCCCAGGCTTGACTTCACCAGCTCCATAACGTCTGTTGTTGCAAAGTTATCTGTGCAGACTACAAGGTCTACGGTGGCGAAACCATATTCAGGCCATGTATGTACTGAGAGGTGAGAAGCGCCTACAATCACCATTGCCGTAATACCATAGGGATCAAATTGATGCGAAATTTGTTTAAAGACTTCTGTATGGATGGTATCAGCAATATCAGCGAGGAGCTTCTCTGTCTGTTCGAGATCGTTCAAAACATCAAACGGGCATTCGGTGGCCTCTAAGATGATATGTCGGATAAGATACTGCTGGCCGATCGCATGGGCAGAGGAAGTAGGTTGAATGTTCACGACGGACTTTCGATATTTATTGACTAGACTTCACTGATTATAACTGCAAAGAGGCGTATTTCGTTGATAATACAATTAATCTTCAGATTTTTTTCATTCCAGAACACCCGATGCATTTCGCTTTGTAGAGAAGGTCAAATTAAATGGAATCGCTCATAGGTATCGCAGCGATTTTCTTGTTCGTTTTTGTTAACGGGTTTTTCGTTGCTGCCGAATTTGCGTTTGTTGGCGCACGGCGGACGCGAATTGCCCAGCTTGCGGCAGAGGGTAACGTCAATGCCATTGCGGCGGAGCAGGCGATAGGTCATCTCGATAATTATATCGCAGCGACGCAGCTCGGTATTACTTTAGCAAGCCTGGCTCTCGGTTGGCTTGGCGAGCCTGCAATTGCGCACCTTTTCGAACCACTGCTTGGTTCAATCCTACCCGGCTCTGCCGCAGAAACTTTGAGCCGGACAATCTCAGTGGTCATCGCATTTTCGTTAGTAACCACACTTCATATTGTGTTTGGGGAGCTTGCTCCAAAGGCGATTGCGCTTCAGCGGCCAGAGGCCACCGCACTGGTTGTCGCTCGCCCCACGATCTGGTTCTATTTATTATTTCGACCCATTATCAAGATGATGAATGCCATTGGCAATGCGGTTGTACGCGCCCTGGGTTTTGAGCCAGCAGGCGAACATGCTCATGTTCATTCTGCCGAAGAATTAGAAATGCTCGTTCATTCCAGCACCGAGGCGGGAATTTTGCAGCAAAGCGAAGAGCAGCTATTACGCCGTATATTTGACTTTGGCGATATTCATGTTGAAGAAATTATGCAGCCGCGTGTAGATATTGATGCCTTTCCAACCAGAGTCAGTATTCCCGAACTTGTAAAGCAGGTGAGGGAACAACACCATACGCGCTATCCAGTCTATAAAGAGGGGATTGATCGTGTGGTTGGAATTTTGCATACCAAAGACTTATTCGGGGTGCTGGTCATGAATCCCGCCTTGCTGGTGCAGGAAGAGCTGTTCGACTTAAGCGCAATAACACGGAAGCCTCTATTTGTTCCAGAAAGCAGCAGTCTAGATAAAGTAATGGATCTCATGCGCCGTTCCAAAACACATCTGGTGATTGTTGAAGACGAATATGGCGGCACAGCCGGCATCGTCACACTTGAAGACATCCTTGAACAGATTGTTGGAGATGTGCAGGATGAATTTGATATTGACGAGGACATTCAAACCGATGGTTCAGACATATTGATGGATGGATCGATGAGTATGAATGAGTTTATTGATTTATATGGCGATCCTGATCGGGAATACGAGTCCATTACGATAGGCGGCTATATTGCCGAGACTCTAGATCGCATTCCAGTTGTTGGCGATGCCATAAAGTTTGGCAATTACACGCTGCGGGTTGCAGTGATGGATGGATTGCGTGTTGAAAGGGTAACGGTGATGAGCATTGAAGGCGGTTAGCTCAAGTTGAGATATCGCCATGTTGCAATCAAGCTTGCTGCAATCCGCTCAATAATGAGCTGATCTGTCCAATAACAGAGATGCGAAAGTGGATTCCAGCTTTGCATAAAGCCCCCGACGTTCACTTCTACATCTTGCGTAATCGCACCCGCGTAATATTTGTTTAGTGATTTCAACGGATACGCTACTACGTCATCAGCATCATAAAAATTCAACCACTCACCGGGAAGAAACGCAAAATGCTCGCGAAGGGTGGGGGATGGTATAGAAATTGGCCGGCCAAATTCGCGATAGCGCAAGCTCCATAAAGCAATCGGACTTCCCATAGTGAAGAAGCTCGTCAGCGTTTCTCCCTTTTCTAACGGCGTATCAGACATAAATGCGCGCACTTCCTCGCTGATGAGATGTTTTTCCGCATCCATCTGTAGATCATAAATGAAATTACTAGCGATTATTGTTCCCAAACTGTGCCCTACGATAATTAGCGGGGCATCCGGGCCGGCCTCAACCGCCAACAGCTGCATCGTTTCAGCCAGAACTGAATGAATTGCGTCATACATTTTCCGGTCATTCGGGGTAGGCTGATAGGCAATTGCATCTGCCATAAAATCCACTAGAAACCGGCGCAGCTTCAGAAAATCGAGTTCACCGCCTTCTAAAACACGCTGCCACAGGCGATCTTCCTCAATTTGAGTGACTGGCGCCCAATAAGCAGACTCAATGACTAGATCATCACCACACTCGGGCCGACATCGCTCAAACAGCATTTCGGTGAGCCGAGCAGCAAAATCCGGGGTCTGTTTGCCAACGCCATGAATGACCATTACCGCAATTTTCCGCCCCATGATACTTCCCCTTAAAAATAGACTTTTCCGGTTACCTATTGCCTGTACGCATTAAACTCCGCTATCCTTGCGCTGTCAAACATTCTAAACGCGAAAACATGCCACCTCTTGTATTAAGTATACCGTTGTTAGAAGCACTACTCAGCCGCGTTCCTGAAGGATTCATTCATACCAGCGCATTGTTGCAGCGATTTCGTGGGCTTCAGCGTAGGCAGCTTGAACACCTTGAGTCGGATGCCATTGGTTTTAACGGAGAGTATTTTTATCTCAAAGACCGGGCGACGCCGGAAGTAATTGCGGCGACGAAATCATGGGCGCGCCCACAGCTTCCCAATATTCGCCATGACGGCATCGTTACTGGCGAAACCATGCTGGAGTTAGAAGCTGCGCGAAAAGCCCTCAGACCTAAGCGATTGACGAAGATTGAAAAACTTATCCTTGATTCCCTACATAACAACCCGCCTTATTTCGATCTCTCTGAATTAACTGTCAAACATGACTCGTTAGATCGGCTATTTGAGGCGGGTTTTCTACGTAATTCCGAAACCTTTTATTATGATCCGTTGAAATATAGCGAAGCGAGCATCCTTGAAGCGGCACGGCGCAGGCGAATTTCCCGGGTGAGTGATGAAGTTACAGCGCGCCTTCAAGAACGACCGGGCTGGGCCGCGCCCCAACAGGAAATCATCAATCTTGTAGGCGACGATGGATTAAAAGAGCTGCTGAGTTTTGGCACTGTCTCACGATTCAGCGTGCCTTTAAAAGTGCCGCCATATTCAGAAACATGGGTTAGGCTGAAGTCAGGAGATTTTCAGGAAGCGCAGTCCGCCGCGCTTGCCGCCACACAGACCAGCGATGAAGCGTGGAAAGAATTTCTCCCTTATGTGGGGGATGTGCTTCGTGATCCTCAGAAATCTGGCGAAACCGCGCGCGGGCAGATCGTTGCGCGTACGTATACAGTGGCTGGCGCTGCGAAGCGACTGCTGCTTAGGTCGGAAACAATTTCTCACGCTCTCAATGAGGGGTTACTGACATCATTTACGGATCCTGAAAACGCACACCGAATTGCGGCATTCGAAATCGAATCTATCGCAAACACCGAATCGCGTTATGCCGCGCTCGCAGATTATGAAACAGTACGTGTGCGTGACATCGCATTAGTACAGGGTATTCCGTTCCCCAAAGTTCTTCGCAGGCTTCGTAAAGCCGGCTTGCGCCAGCCCCGCGTATCATGGAGTGCTATCAAAGGAAAATGGGAACTGCCGGAATCCTACAAGGAATTCCGGCATCTGCTTCGCGGAAAATTAGACGAAGCCCGGAATGCCAAAGAAGAGCTGCGACAGCAAGAGGCGGCGCAGCTTGAAACTGACCGCCAGCGCCGTAGAGAATTGCGTGAACGTCTTGTCGCTGCATTTCCGACGTGGCAGCATGAGGGGCGCGGTGAGCAGCAGATCATCCTTCATGTAGGCCCACCTAACAGCGGTAAAACGCATGACGCATTGCAAACCCTTGCCGCTTCAACGATGGGGTGGTATCTCGCGCCGCTGCGGCTGCTGGCCTTCGAGGTTTTTGAGCGCCTGAACCGCATGGGTGTCCGTTGTAACCTGCTGACCGGCGAAGAACGTGTTGAGGTAGAAGGCGCAGCAATTACCGCCGCCACCATTGAAATGTTCAATCCAATGCATAGTGGCGACTGTGTGGTTATTGACGAAGCGCAAATGCTGGCCGATCCAGATCGTGGGTGGGCTTGGACACGCGCTTTAATGGAGGCGCAGTCTCCAATTATTCACGTAGTAGCGCCACCAACCGCACGTTCGCTGATTGAGCAGATGGCAGCATCTGCCGCAATATCGCTCGTCGTCCATAAACATGAACGCCTTGCGCCAATTGAAGTGATTGAGCAGTCATGGAATCTACGCAATTTACCGGAACGTACAATTCTGGTTGCCTTTTCACGGCAAAATGTCTTAGAACTTAAGACTACGCTCGAAAACTGGCAGCGGCAGGTTTCGGTAGTATATGGCAGCTTGCCGCCTGAGGTGCGTCGCAAACAGGCGGATCGCTTTGCCGACGGCCAAACCGAAATCTGTATTGCCACTGATGCCGTTGGTATGGGCTTAAACCTTCCAGCAGATAACGTTTGTTTTTACGAGGTACGCAAATTTGATGGCCGTAATGTTCGCCTGCTTTCAGCGAGCGAGGTGCAGCAGATTGGTGGGCGCGCTGGCCGATTTGGATTGAGTCAGGTCGGGTCAGTGGGCGCACTGCGCCGTGAAGACTTAAATCAGGTACGGCGCTTGTTTTATGCGGCGCCTTCCGTTTTGACCCATGCCCGCGTGGCGCCTACTGTCGCCGATCTAGAAATGATACCCGGCACTTTAGCTGAGAAACTGTCTGAATGGGCGGCTCTCAAGTCAATTCCTGAAAGCCTGCGCGGCGCGCTCGAAGTGGCAGAGCTAGCAGAACGCATTGAACTAGCAAAGATGCTGACACGCCGTGATGAGTCTATTCTCGGACTGGCGGCATCTTATCAGCTGGTCAATGCCCCGACCCGCCAGAACAGCCGCGATTACTGGAAAGAATGTGCGCGGGCGATCATTGAGCGCAGGCCACTTCCCGTACCGCCGGTTTCTTCCACGCATGTTACGGACAGCATTGATCTTGACCGGTTAGAAATGTATATCTCGTATGCCGATATTTACCTGTGGCTTTCTCAGCGGCGTGAGTTTGAAGATTATGCTCCAGATGCTCATGACGTGCGTTTTCAACGAACTGAATGGTCTGAGGCGATTGATCGCGCACTGCTGCGCCGCCTAAAAACCCGTAAGCGACGCCGTGAAAATGCGTGATTATGCTCATTGAAGCCGAAGTGACTGAAGGACTGGAAGCTTTTTGCCGCGACGAAATTACCCGACATATGGGGAAGCAGGTCCGCTTCCTAAAACAAAGTCGGGAGAAAGGGGCGCTGCGCTTTGAGATGGTTGGCGATGTGCGCACTTTATTTCAACTGCGTACCGTCGAATCGCTATTTCTGGTTGAGCATTTCGATATTCCCCGCCCGAAGGCGCTGCTGGGGGATGCGCACTTCAAGAGGCTGATCGCCCAAATTGAGCGCGTCCTAAAAATCGGGAAGCAGCAGTTTCACAGCTTTTACGTCTCCGCAGCCGGCTCAGATTCGAGTGTTATGCAGCGCATTCGTGCTGAAATTGAAGCTCGCACAGGACTCAAGGATTCTAGCGCAGGCGACCTACAAGTACGCATTATCCCTGCAAATGCCGCGAGCGGCTGGGAAACGCTGGTGCGGTTGATACCGCGCCCACTTTCAGCACGTAAGTGGCGAGTTTGCAATTATGATGGGGCGCTGAATGCAACGGTGGCATCGGTTATGGTTAGTTTGACCCGACCACAGCCGGATGATGTATTCGTTAACTTTTTCTGCGGATCGGCAACACTGATGATCGAGCGTGCCGCACTCAATTCCGCCGCTGTACTCATGGGCATTGAGCGATCTCCTGAAGTGATTCGCTGTGGCTTGCAGAACCTTGAAGCCGCGGCAGCGCAATCCACCTATGTTATTGGAGATATCCGGCATACACCGCTCAAAGCGGGGAGTGTAACAGCACTTACCGCAGATTTACCATTCGGTCAGCGTGTAGGCAAACACAGCGAAAATCTCGATCTCTATCCAGCCTTTTTGATTGAAGCGGGAAATGCTGCACGAAAGGGGGCTATTCTAACGGTGCTGACGCACGAGATGCGATTGATGGAAGCCAGCATTCGCGCGAATAAGAGCTGGAGCCTTGAGCAAATAATACCGATAAATTTACGCGGTTTGCATCCCCGAATTTATGTTTTGCGGCGCGTTTAGTTAGTTGAGTGAAAACGTGCTGTTGCTTTCTGCCGTGTGATCTTGAAGCATCATCGAAAGCAATGTCACTTCCTTGCGATACTGATTGCTTACGGTGTTGACCAATTTGTCGGCGTGGTCTTCTTCCAGCAGTGCTTGTTTCCGTTCAGAGTCTATTTTGAGTAACGACGCCCCGAAATAAGCGAGTTCAATTGGATCTTCTGGAAGGTCACTCACTACAGCACTTTTATTTTCTGCCTTTTGTGACAAATCCAGATAGCGCATAATTCTGTTTGTCAGCAGTCGTATGCTCTGTGCCAGATGAGCACTATCCTCCGGTGGTTCCAACTGTAAGAAATCTACATCACCCACCAGATAGGGTTCGGAATGATCAAAAGCCATTACATTGAAGCGATCCTTCCCGAATGCCAGAATATTCATCCGACCTAAGCTAACGGGCTGTACCTGTGTGATCTCTGCTGTACAGCCGATGCGGTAGGTGACCACCTTCTGTCCTACGTGATATTCCGGGGTGCCTTCTTGTAACAGCAGAACGCCAAAGGGCCGCTTCTCTGCTAAACAGTGACCAATCAACAATTTATAGCGATCTTCGAAAATATGCAGTGTCAGCGGCATGCCGGGGAAAAGCACAGTACTGAGCGGAAATAGTGGAAGTTTTCTCATATGGGTAAATTCTTCAAGGATTTGCGCTGCTACGATGATACGCTGAAAATAGGATTTATATAAGCCAGTAAGCGGCGAAAACACCAAACACCGTAGGCTTCTCATTTCTAATTTTCCCCGAAAGCATACCTGATGGCAACCGTAACCACAATGACCACCGAGATCGTAGTTTGTGGTCAGATTACTCTCGATATCATCCCTGATCTGAGCCGCGTGCCCCTAACAAACCTACAGATTCCCGGAAGCTTTTCCCCGTCTGGATCGCTCCGAATTGCCGCTGGTGGTTGCGTTGGCAACACCGGAATTGCACTGCATAAGCTCGGTGCAAATGTACGCTTGATGGCTTATGTTGGCAACGATATGGCGGGGAGCTTGCTTCGAGAGGCTGTTGAGGCGCATTGTCCGTCGCTAGGGCAGGGTATTGGCATAAAACACGGCGGTGATAGCCCGTATACAATTGTGCTCTCGCCATCTCATGTTGATCGCATGTTTTTACACAGCGCCGGGTTGAATCATTCATTTGGGATCAATGACATAGAATTTTCATCTCTGACTCTCCGGTCTATATTTCATTTCGGCTACCCAACAGTGCTGCCGCGTATGTACGCTGATAACGGCATTGAATTGAGCGATATCATGCGTATCGCCAGAGAACACGGCGCCATAACCTCAATGGATCTCTCTATGCCGAATGTTGCCCCAGAAGCGCAGCCCGATTGGCGAAGGCTGCTGCGCGTAGTGCTCCCGTATGTGGATATTTTTATTCCCAGTCTCGAAGAGCTTGTTTTCATGCTGCGACCCGCGGCCTTCAACAGTTCATTCAGCACCACAATTGACAGAAGTTTTCTGGAATCGTTAGTTGATGAGCTTCTTTATTACGGCGTTGCTATTGGTGGCATCAAGCTGGGCGAAGGTGGGATGATCGTCAAAGCATCTGACCAGAAGCATTTAGAGGCTATTGGTGTTTCCGGCTCAATTTCTGGAGACATGATTTATCAACCCGCTTATGAAGTTGTCGTAAGTGGAACAACCGGGGCAGGGGACTGCGCTTACGCGGGGTTATTATATGCGCTTGCCACCGGGGCTAATCTTGAAACTGCTGCAAAATTTGCCTGCGCTGTAGCGGCACACAGCGTCGAATCACCTGAATCAGCGGTAGGGATGCCGCCCGCAGAAGTGATTCGTGAACGAGTCATTTCCGGGTGGCGAACCCTACCACCAATATTTTAATCGGGGGCTGCTAGGTGTTTGCGCCGTATACACCGGTCTCTTTGTTGCCAAGAATAGTATCAACCCGCGCCATAACCTCATCGGTTAGTGAAGGCAGTACATCCAGCGCCGTGAAATTTTCTTGCACCTGAGAAACTTTTGATGCGCCGGTGATAACCGTGCTCACATGCGAATTCTTCACACACCATGCAAGCGCTAATTTGGGCAGGCTGGTGTTGAGTTCATCCGCCAATTGCGCAAGCTGCTTGACTCTCTCAAGATTACGTTCCGCTTCGCTGCCGGTCAGTTTCTCTTTTAACCATTCATAGCCGGGTAAATTGAAGCGGCTGTCTGCGGGAATCCCCTCATTATACTTGCCGGTTAGCAGGCCACTCGCCAGCGGCGACCAGACCGTTGTTCCCAATCCTAATGTATCCTCGTTGTACAGGCGGGAATACTCCACCTCAACCCGGTAGCGATGGAACATGTTGTATTCTGGCTGCTCCATTGTTGGCGGAATCAGGTTGTACTGCCGCGCCACCGCGTACGCTTCCATCAATTGCTGTGCCGACCATTCACTGGTTCCCCAGTAAAGCACGTCCCCCCGCCAGATCAGTTCGGTCATTGCCCGAACCGTTTCTTCAATTGGAACTTTGGCATCAGGCCGGTGGCAAAAGTACAGATCAAGATAATCACATTGAAGCCGTTGAATCGCTTGATAACAGGCCTCATAAATGTGCTTGCGTGAAAGCCCGCGTTGAAGCCGGGAAGGTTTCTCAAGTGAGCCGAAGAACACCTTGCTAGAGACGATATAGCTGTCACGCCGCCATCCAGACCTTGATAATGCTTCGCCCATGATGGTTTCGGCACGACCACTGGCATAGGCCTCTGCGTTATCAAAAAAATTACAGCCTACTTCATAAGCAGCGGCCATTAGTTCCAACGCGGCGTTCGCGTCCAATTGATTGCCAAACGTTACCCATGCGCCGAAGGATAGAACGCTAACTTGCAACCCTGATTTCCCTAAACGACGGTATTGCATTATAAAGACCCTTTCTCCATCAATGTTCTTAA
>JACSRP010000152.1 GCA_014879665.1 Anaerolineae bacterium
CCGCGTGGTCAGGGGTTGGTGGAGTATGCCATGATACTCGTTCTCGTTGTTATTGTGGTTTTCATCGTCGTCGTCCTGCTTGGCCCGTGGGTCGGTAATATCTATTCAAATGTGGTAAACGCTCTCTAATTTCATCCGTTTTTATCATTGTTTTGCGAAAGACCCTACAGATTGTAGGGTCTTTTGTTTAGGATAGTGGTTCAATCAAGGGTTAAAAATCAGGTTCACGCTGAAAAAATTAGATACACTGATGCGAATCCAATTCAACATTAGCGCATCATAGGCGTGAATAGGAGGTCATATACGAATGTCACGCAACAATAATAGTTATGGATCGCTTAGCGGCCGTCGTTCTGGCGGCGGCGCATGGCAGTGGCTGTTCATCGGTGGAATTGTTGGCTTTGGCTGCGCCATCATTTTCCTGCTGGTGGGCTTGATCAGCGGGCTGCTCAACGTCGGCGGCGAATCAGTCGCCAGCCTGACCACGCAAACGCCATGGATTATCACCGCCAGCCCGGCACCGGTGACCGCAACCACCGAACCAACCGAAATTATTGTGACCGATCCCCCGCTTGAATTTAGCGCGCCAACCGCTAGCCCAACGATTTTGCCAACGCTGCTGACGCTTGAGCCGACCATTTCCCCGACAACTGCGGCGGTTGTGCCCACCAGTACCACCACCAGCGGCAGCGCCACGGCGCAAGTGGCCAATGTGAACAGCGGCGGCGGCCAATTTGACCGCTTGCTAGCGATTGCCAACCCGATGGTGCCAATTGCCGGCGGCCAGTTCCCGATGGGCACTACCGCCGCTGAAGTTTCAGTGGCGGTCACTGAATGTCAGGCCGGTTACGGCGGTGAAGCGGGCTCCTGCCAGCCCGCTGACAGCGAAGACTCTTTCCCGCAGCACAACGTTACGGTTAGCCCGTTCCAGATAGACGCCTATGAGGTGAGTTATACGCAGTTCCTCACCTTCATGAATATTTTAGGCCCCGGCAGCCACCGCAACGGATGCCTCGGCCAGCCCTGCATGCAAACGCTAGCCGATTCGGAAACCAGCAACATCACCTTTGACAGCCAGAATTACACCATTAACCCGGCTATTGCCGACCTGCCGATGACCAACGTTACGTGGTACGGCGCGCAGGCATTCTGCCAGGCGATTGGCCGCCGCCTGCCAACTGAAGCGGAATGGGAACGCGCGGCGCGCGGCGATCTTGGCTATGTGTATCCGTGGGGAAATACGTGGAGTCCCGAAAATTCCGCGACCCGCCGTTCTACTTCACAGGAAAAGAATTCGGTGACCAGCTTCCCAACCGGAGCCAGCCCTTACGGCGTGTACAACATGGCCGGGAATGTCTCGGAATGGGTTTCCGACTGGTATTCGCCCAATTTCTACAGCCAGCCTCAGGCTGCTGGCCCGGATCCGCAAGGCCCGCCCACCGGCACCGAAAAAGTGACGCGCGGCGGCTCATGGGATACCGTGCCTTTCTACACCCGCACCGTTCACCGCCAGTCCCGCGATCCACTGTCCCCGACGGCAGCTATCGGCTTCCGCTGTGTGGCCGATGCGAACAGCGCCGCTAACGCTGGCAATACCAGCGGCGTGCCGCTAGGCGCAAATATCCTCCCAACGACTGATCCTGCAACTTTAGGGATTCCAGCGGGTACCGGCAGCGAGGAAGAAACAACCGCCAACCAGAACGCAATCCCAACGCTGCCAGCAGCAGATCCCAACGCCGCGCCCACGCTGCCACCGCGCCCGACGACGGCACTCGTCAATACGCCCGCCGTCCAGAATACGCTGGCGCCGGGCGGGTGATTGGTTCTAAATAAGGCGACTGGTCAGTTCATATTCAATCCCCTTCGCCCATGTACCGCCTAGACAAAGCGGATTACGGGGTGAGGGGGATTTCCCCCTGCTGTGGCACTCGAACCGTCATGCGTAAACGGCCCATATTCCGCATAGTTATCGCCGCTTTTCTTGCGCTTTCTTCAGCAGGTAATGCGCCTCGCTCAAGATGAAATCCACCGCCCCCGCAATCGTGGGATCGGGCGGGGTATCTGGCGAAAGCGTATACACACCGGCTGCGGCCAGTTCAGCGCCCCCTGCGCCAAAGGCGATCTGCGCCATGCCCACCTGCCCGGCGTCTACCCCCTCCAGCGATAATGTGCCTGATTCCAACAGCGTTTCCCCTGCTGAAATCAACAGGATGTTCAGCCGTGCCGGGTTCGCGCCTGAAATATCCGGCGGCACCAGCACCCGCGCCCCCTTCAGCCGCACCGATTCGCCTGTGCCAATCAAGGCAAGGCGCATGCCAGTTCGGGTTTTAGCGCGATTTTGCGGGTGCAAATGATCGGCGTTGGCGGCGTCATAGCCCATCGCGTCCAGCGCAAATAAGGCCGATCTGCCGCCGGTGATCGCGCAGTGCCACACCCGCAAATCCGAAGACTCGCCCATATCCAGCAGCAGCGTAGAGCCTTCAGTTTGCGCTTTCAACATGCGGATGAATGAGAAAAGGCGCGGCGCGAGGTCAAGATCACCTTGCAGCCGCGCCGTGTAGAAAATGGTTAGCGGTGCTTCCACTGTGGCGGGCGCTTCTCTACGAAGGCGGTCATGCCTTCCGTCTTATCTTCGGTGCTGAATGACAGCAGAAAATTGCGCTTCTCGTAATTTAAGCCGGCGCTCAGCGGCAGTTCTTCCGCCTGATTGACCGCGTCTTTAATCAGCCGTACCGCAACGCGCGGCATCCCGGCGATGCGCTCGGCCAGCTTCAGCGCCTCATCATAATAGTGTTCGACCGGGTACACGCGGTTCACCAGCCCCGCCGCCGCCGCTTCCTGCGCGGTGAGCTGGCGGTTGCCCAGCATCACTTCCATCGCCAGCGCCTTGCCCACCGCGCGGGTCAGCCGCTGCGTGCCGCCTGCGCCGGGGATGATGCCGATGGTAATTTCCGGCTGCCCGAATTTGGCCGTTTCGCTGGCAACGATCATGTCGCACATCATCGCCATTTCGCAGCCGCCGCCCAGCGCCCACCCGCTGACCGCCGCGATCACCGGCTTGCTGATGCGCGTCATCCGTGACCAGTCCGTCCAGTCGTTTTGCAGCATCGAAACCGCATCCGTTTCCACCATCTGCTTGATGTCTGCACCTGCCGCAAACGCCTTATCGCTGCCCATCAGCACCATGCAGCCAATGGTCTCGTCGCGGTCGAAGGCTTCCAGCGCCTCAAAAATCTCTGCGGTAATCTGCGCGTTCAGGGCGTTCAATGCCCCCGGGCGATTCAGCCGTACCACCCCCACGCCAGCAATTGGCGTTTCGGTCAAAATCATCTCGTAAGCCATGTTTTCGTCTCCACAAAATACGTTTTGAGGCGACTATACCACATTGGCGGGTTTCTGTGTTCTGGTGGGGCGGGCAGGGGTGAAAGTGTAAAGAACAGGCCGCCAGATGGCCGCGCTGTTCCAGCGATGAGGCAGCAGTTTACTCAGTGTCGTTGGTCAGTTCAAGTGCCGTTGTCCGCAGCAGAGTCGCGGAAATTGGCTTGACCAGATAGCGATCTTCGTCGCGCAAGTCCAGCTGTACCATCATGGCTTCATGGGCGCTGGCAACGATCACGCGGGTGTTGGTCAGGTGCGGCGCGTTATAAATATAGTGCAGTACGTCAGCGCCAGACACGCGCGGCAGGCGCAAATCCAGCACGACCAGATTGGGGGCGCTGTTTTCCAACAGGCGCAGCGCAATTTCACCGTTGGCCGCTTCGGTGGACTTGAACCCTGCTATTTTCAAAACCTGCCGGAACACTTCACGGCTGGCGTAATCGTCGTCAACAATCAGAACTGAGCGAGTCACAATGCTTTCAATCGTTAATTCACTAATGGTCATTCAATCCATTCTTATAACTAAATCCATTATAACCAATGTTTGCTAATTGTAACAAGTGTTGAATTTTCTAAAAATTTCCCAAGAAAATAGCCACCTGTAGATCACCCAAAGCGCAAATTTGCGGTGACGCGATCATCAAAAACCTGCCGCACGCGCGCAAGGTCATCGGCGACAATCAGATCGAACCAGACGTTGGGGTAGCGCCCTTCCACTGCGGCGCGCATCGTCGGCACCATTTCAGTGGGCGCGATAATGGTTACGGCAAGGCTGCTGTTCGTTGGAATCATGTCAATCAAATCAAATCGCGTCGTGAAAATCGGGCGGAATCGATTCCAATACGCACGGGCGGTATCAAAGAACCAGTTTGAATCGATGCCCTGCGCCAGCAGCACCATGTGAAATTCTGCTTCGCCCCGAATTGGACCGGGGCCGGGCGCGGTTGGCGTCATTCGTACCGGCGCGCTGCCCATCACCTCTAACGGCGGCACCTGCTTCAGAATCGTTTGATTCTCGCCCATCCGGTGGATGGCAGGGGCAGTCCCCGGCGAAAAATAATCATCTTCTTTCCACAGGGTGACGCCGAAAAACCACGGCGGCGACTGCTGCGCGCACCAATCGAACATGGCGACGGTGGCTTCGGCATGGCTGTTGATGTCGTAGCCGGGGTAGCGGGTATCCTGCTGGTACACCTGATCTCTGAAGGCGAAAATGCCCCCTTCGGTGCCCACCACCGGCACATTCCCCGCCCCAAAAAGGCCAGCGGCGCGCTCGTTGAACATCCGCCCCATGGCAATTAAGCCCACCGGATCGCCATAAGGGGTCGTGCGCGTGCCGCCGTAAACGGTGCGTCCGGGATCGTTCTGCTGGCAAATTGGATCATAGGGGTATTCAAAATGCCATCCGGGTTCGCGGGCACGTTCGCTGCCCCGCGGGCGAGCGCTGTAGGGGCCGCCGCCGGGGGTTTCCTGATAAAAATGATTCAGGATATACGGGTGGGTGGCAACATACATACCGCTGTTCAAAATGCGCTGAAAGCGGGCGAGATGGTGAATCGCCAGATAATTGAGAAAGGCATCCATCCACAGCACCGATGAACGATCCGCCGTGTCGGCTTCTGCCAGCGGGATGAAACCGGGATAGCACCCGCGTGAGATGATGTATTCGGCAAAATTCAGCCAGTTTTCCATCAGCGGTCGAATCACCTGATCGTTGTTACGCCAATCTGGATTGAAGCCATCCGGCCACTCGATGCCTAAATTCGGTTCGTTGTAAAACTCGAACCATTTGACGCCAACATTGATGAAAGCATCGGTAATATGCTGCATATCGCGGGTGAACGGCCCCGCGCCATAGGCGCCCAGATAAATTCGCACAATCGGGGTGATGCCCAGTCGGATAAATTCGACGGCATCATCCACAAAGTCGGTGGTGGCCGCCACCATCTTCACCCAGCCCATGTGTGCGTTGGTATAGCGGCTAAATTCAACCGGGGTTTGGAAGGCGCTGATCACGTGCATGCCGCGCGGGTTGCGCGACCACTGGTATTCATCTAGCCGCAAACTGTTATCCTCCGATGGCTGGGCCGGGGGTGTTGATCACCTGCCCCGGCAGCGTGGCTGTAGGTGTCGGGGAAGCGGTTCCGCCCGTTTCTGGCGTCACTTCCGCGCTGGATTCGTCAGTTATCTCCGGCGTAGCCACAGCCGGATCAGGCGTGGCGGTGATGAATCCCGGCGGGCGGGTGGGCAGCCACGGCGTGGGGATGAACGGCGTAGTGGTGGCGATGCCGATGCCCATCGGCACGCCAAAAGGCTGGTTAAGCTGCGCGCGGCGGTTGAGTTCGGCGCGCGTTGATTCAAACGTGTCGTAAACCACCGCGTCGTAATAAGCGAAGGGTGCAATCTGCCCCAACTCTACGCCAATTTGCGCCGCCAGATCGCGCAGCGCCACCACCGTCACGCTGACGGTGACCGCGGGAGGCAGCAAACGAAGAATAGCGACATCGTTAATCACGATGGGCTTGAAGGTGTTCCAATAGTTTCTCGCGCCGTCAAAAAAGTACTCGGCCCCTAAATTGGGCGCGAACCTGAGAAAGTGATATTCCGGAAGTATATTCGCTTGCATAAGTCAGAATTATAAACGGAATATGGGATGAAACCTATTTGAGAGGCGCCCCTCTCCCTACGATTGACCTGTCCCCGAACGGCTGATTAACTTCGATTTTTCCCGTAATTGATTGGCGCAGTTGGCACAATCGCCGCGCTTTCCGCGCTAAATCTTTTTAGCAACCTCTCATTCTTCCTGCACTATGGTTCACAATCGGGGCGCGCTACAATGGCCTGAAATCAACAGCAAAACTAGCCTAGAGGTGGAAAGTGCGGCATATATCTATGAAACTGTGGCTGCTGCGGCCTGCCAGCGTAGCGGCGCTGATCTTTCTATTTGCCGCGGCCTGTTCCCCCGCGCAGCCGACGCCCGAAATTTTCAACACCAGTTCCGCGCCGACGATTGCCGTGACTCCCGGCGCATCGCTCGATCAGATTGACGGCGTTTTCGTGGGCGATTATCTGCCGCGCCCAATCGCGCTGCAAGATTTCACCCTGCCCGGCAGTCGCGGTGATGCCATGCGCCTCAGCGATTCTAACGGCAAATGGCGACTGTTGTTCTTCGGCTATACCCACTGCCCGGATTTCTGCCCGATCACGCTGGCCGAATTTACGCAGATTAAAGAGATGCTAGGCGAACAGGCCGATCAAATCGAATTTGTATTCGTCAGCGTGGATGGCGCGCGCGATACCCCGGCTCTGCTGACCGGCTATATCGAACGCTTCGATCCCGCGTTCATTGCCTTCAGCGGCGACGACGATACGCTGGCGCAAATTCAGCAGGATTACGGCCTGTTCTACCAGCGCGCAGAGAACACCTCATCGCCTGAAAATTACCTGATGGATCACTCCACGCGCTCATACCTGATCGATCCCGAAGGCAATCTGATTTCGACCTTCACCTATGACAGCACGCCAGCACAAATGACCAGCGCGATTCAATGGTGGATGGCGCGCAGCGGGATGTGAAAATGAGGCCGCGATCACCCGCCCTCTAGCAGCGCCTGCACCGCCGCTGCCGCCTCAGCGCGTGCGACTATAATTTCTCGCCCATCGGTCAGTCGTTTGAATTTAACCTGCTCAGAGGCGATCTCGTCGGGGCCAAGCAGCGCCACCACCGGAATGCCCTTCTTATCGGCATGCGCGATCTGCTGCCCCAGCTTGCGATCCTGCAAATACAGTTCAGTGCGAATATCCGCGCCGCGCAGTTCCGCCGCCAGCTTTTCTGCCTCAAAGCGGGTTTCGCCGCTGAAGACCGTCACCAGCGCCTGTGTAAGCGTTCCGCCCAACCCGGGTGGATACAGGTTAAAGGTATCCATCAGGTCAATGATGCGCTCGATGCCGAAAGCCATGCCCGTGGTCGGGATACTTTCGCCTTTGAACAGGCCGATCAGGTCATCATAACGCCCGCCGCCCTGCACGCTGCCCATGCCCGCCTCGTTGACCACCGTCTCGAAGATCGGGCCGGTGTAGTAACTCAGGCCGCGCACCATCGTCAGGTCGAAATCGTAATACTGTTCAGGCAGCCCTGCCGCCTGCAAGTGCGCGATCAATTCGTGCAGTTCGTCCAACGCCTCACATGCCGCCGGAAAATCGCCCATGAAGCCCTCAAGATAGGCCAGCTTCTGAAGGCCGGGCAGTTCCACCGTGATCAGCTCCATGATTCTGGCGATCACGTCGTCACTCAGCCCGCGCGTGATCAGTTCTTCGCGCACGCCTTCCGCGCCCACCTTATCGAACTTGTCTATGCTGCGATACAAATTTGCCAGCGCCTCGCCTTCCACGCCAGCATACTGACCAATTGCCGTCAGCAGCTTGCGATTGTTGATCTTGACCGTGAAGTTCTCAAATCCTAGCCGCCGCAGTACCGTGATCACCACGCCCACAATTTCAGCATCGGCGTTCATGCCTGATGCGCCCACAATATCGGCGTCACACTGATAAAACTCGCGGTAGCGGCCTTTTTGCGGGCGTTCGGCGCGCCACACCGGCGAAATCTGATAGCGTTTGAAGGGCAGCGCGATCTCGTTGGGATACTGCGCCACCACCCGCGCCAGCGGCACCGTCAGGTCATAGCGCAGTGATAGTGCTTCCTTGCCGCCAGGGTGTTGGGCGTTGAAGATCAGCTTTTCGGCATCTTCGCCATATTTACCCATCAGCGTTTCGTGCAGCTCCAGCACTGGCGTTTGCAGCGGCTCAAAGCCGTACAGGTGAAACACCTCGCGCACCTTGCTGAACACATACTCGCGCTTGAGCATGGCTGCGGGCAGGTAGTCGCGCATTCCTTTGGGCAGGCGGGGTTCAATCTTCGGCTTGGGCATCAGGTTTCCTCGGTTGATGGGCAATCTTTTTCTTCATTGTAGGGGTGACCTGCCAAGATCGCCCCTACAGACGTTATGACGGCAAACGGCAAACAAAAAGCGCGAACTCACGTCCGCGCTTGAATTTCGATACGACAACCCCGCAGCGGCGTGCTAACGCGCTTGAAACATGCCCTGATGATGGTGGAACTGCAAGGTTATTGTGTTCATGATAAAGCTAAGTATAGGGAAAGCGGGGTAGGATTGCAAGCGATCTATCCTCAAAAGAGTGGTGAACATCAGAGGGGGTTGAGGGGTGAGGTTGTTTTTGAGCCGCGTTCACGGGGCGCAGCGTTAGCTGGATGGCTTCGAGCCTTTGGTGTTCTGCAAATTCGATGCGATAAGCCAGCCCCACTTAAAAAACAAAACCCGCTACCTCTCAATCCAGCCCCCCCGCAAAGACAGCCCCCGCTTCCGCAGGCTGCTCTTCGGCAGTTTTGAACGCCCGCACATTCACCCGGCTCAGCATATACAGCGCCGCGCCTAGCCCGGCTGCGCCAACCAGAAACACCAGCCCGTAAGCCAGCGCATAGGTATCGCCAAAACTGAGAAACACGTCGCGCAGAATGCCGCCGCCAGATACGCCGATGCCCCGCGCAAAGGTGACCACCAGCGACCAGAAACCGAGAAAAGTTCCCGCCTTCCCGAACGGACTCATGTCCATCATCATGCCCAGCGTGCCCACGTTCCAGATGCCCAGCCCGATGCCCAGCGTGATCAGCGCCGGCGTCACCAGACCGCGAATATTTGCCAGCGACGACAGCGCCAGCAGCAGGAAGGTGATCAGCAGCACCGCCACACCGATGTAATTCATCATCGTGTTGGTCAGCCACTTGTAACGGCGTGAGAGGAAGATAAATACAATTGTGCCTAAAATGGCCATGCTGCCCCAGTAGGCGGCAAAGCGGGTGGTGGTATGCGCGGGCATGCCAAATACATCGCCAGCAAACGGCTCAAGGATCAAGTCTTGAGAGAAGGCGAAGATCATCGAAAGCGCCAGAAACCAGAAGAAGGAGCGCATCGAAGGAATGCGCCACGCCTGTTTCAGGTCTGCGCGGGCGCTTGACGATTTCTCGCGCTGATCTTGCCTGCTAACGGGCGCCATATCGCGCTTTTCCTCGCCTAACAGCGAGAAGAACCACAGCGCGCCCAGTACAAGGGCGGCGATCAGGAACAAGTTTTGCAGGGTTTCAGGCGTATATTCGTTTATGGCGTCGCCTTCGCCTGAAGGCAGCAGCATGCCGAAAAAGATACCGGCAATGGTGAAGCCCACCAGCAGAAATGTCCACACAATGCCGACGGCTCTGGTTCGCTGGCTTTCGGCGGCGCGGTCATAGATCAAGGCTAAAAATGTGCTGCCAGAAATGGCGTTGCCGAGGCTGAAAATGAGCAGCGCCGCCGCCAGCGTAAGCCATGTAAAGGGCGTAACTTCTATCCCGCGCGCGATACTGGCGGTGGTGAAGCCTAGCATGATGGTACTCAGCACCATCATCACGCGGCCAAGCCAGATCCAGAACAGGCGGCGGAAGCCAAACATTCTGCGCTCGTCGCTTTTGCGGCCAGCCCACACCCCCAGCGGCGCCAGGAAATAACGCAGCGCCACCAGCAGGCCAATTGGCGTGGCGCTGAAGCCGAGATCGCTGATCATGATGCGGTTCCAGATGCCGTTGATCATCACATCGGCCATGCCCGAACCGAGATGGAATAAGCCAATTTTCAAATTGTGGACGATGGGTAAATCGGGCGTTTGCGCGCTGTGCATAGGCTCTGATACATCACTGGCTGGCGCGGGGAGCGTCGTTTCCATGTATTTTCTCGTTTTTAGTAGATTTGTATAGATTTTCCGGAGGATTATAGTAGTTTCTGCG
>JACSRP010000233.1 GCA_014879665.1 Anaerolineae bacterium
CCCTTCATCGTCAAGATCAACCATAACGAACTGTTGACTTACCCCAACAAGAGCGAACAGGTGATGTTTGGGACGGTTCGCGAGGCGTGGAATATGGGCGCAGTGGCGGTGGGCGCGACGATCTATTTTGGCAGCGCCGACGCGACCCGCGAACTGGTTGAGGTGTCGCAGGCTTTTGCGGCGGCGCATGAGCTAGGGCTGGCGACGATTTTGTGGTGCTACGTGCGTAACCCGCAGTTTAAGGTTAACGGCGTGAATTATGAGACTTCGGCGGACCTGAGTTCACAGGCCAATCATCTGGGCGTGACGATTCAGGCGGATATTGTGAAGCAGAAACTGCCGACCAATAACGGCGGCTTCAAGGCGCTGAACACCGGCGGATCCTCTTATGGCAAGCTTGACCCGCGCATTTACAGCGAACTGACCAGCGAGCACCCGATTGACCTGACGCGCTATCAGGTGGCGAATGGCTTCATGGGGCGCATCGGTTTGATCAGCAGCGGCGGCGCCAGCGAAGGCGACAGCGACCTTGCCGAAGCGGTTAAGACTGCGGTGGTCAACAAGCGCGCGGGCGGCACCGGCTTGATCAGCGGGCGCAAGGCGTTCCAGCGGCCGATGAACGAAGGCGCGGCGCTGTTACAGGCGATTCAGGATGTGTACCTGAATGAAGATGTGACGATTGCTTAAGTGAGTCCCCACGCCTCAATTGCCCGGGGCATGGGCTGAGGGGATGATCTGGGTGTGACATAGAAACAAAAACGGACGGGATTTCCCGTCCGTTTTTGTTTGCTGTAAACGGAATTTATGAGCCGAAGTTGATCGTTGGCGTGGGTTCGTCAAAGGGCAGCGGCGTGAATGGGAAAATTGGCGAGGTCGGCAGAATTTGCGACGGGAAGGTCGCAATTGGCGGCACAATCTCAAAAGTTGGGATGATGGCGGTGGGCGGCGGCGTGGCTGTTGCCGTGGGCAGCGGATTATTGATCACCACGGGCACAGTGCGATAAGCGAAGCCGTTGCTGGAATTGTAGACAGCCAACCGCAAAATATAGTTACCGTTGGGCAGCGAGGCAGTGTTGAAAGAGCCGAGTACGCCATTTTGCACCTGCTGGTTAGAGGGGCCGAAGACCGCTTGAAAATCATTCGGCTGCGCTTGATTGGCGATATCCAGCGTGTACTGCTGGAAGTTCACCGCCTGCACGGATCCGGTTACGTTGATGTTTCCTTGCAGCGACTGGCCTTGCGTTGGACCGGTGATCGCCAGTATCGGGTTCTGGGTATTGATGCTGCATGCCGCAGGGGGGGTGGTGCCAGACAGGCCGGTCAGGCCATTTTGCTGGGCGAATGCCTGCCCCTGCGGGTCGGATTGCAGCCAGCGTACGGCTGAAGGATCGTTGACGCTGAGGAAGCGGGCGATGGTGGTGTTATCGGGGCAGTACTGGTTGGCGGCCAGACCTGACCATGTATCTACGGTCACAGCCTGAGCGAAGCCTTGATCGGCAGGGAGGGGCGGTAGATTTTGCACAAAGAGTTCGGTGCGTACCGAGCCGCAGTTCTGGGAGATGTTGGGGTCAAAGAGCGCGCCGGTTAGCGAGCAAATTTGCGCTTGCACGATGCCTGAAGGCTGGGTGAAGGCCGGATTGCTGCCGGCTAAAGCTGCCTGCATCACCGAATTCCAGACTGGAATAGCGATTTGACCGGCGGTGGCCGATGTGGCGCTGTTATTGGTGCTGCCGGTCCAGACGCCGACGACGGCATTGCTGCTGTAGCCCATCGTCCAGAGGTCGGCATTATTGGCGCTGGTGCCAGATTTAGCACCGACGCGGCCAGCATACTGCGGAAGATTCAGGCCGCTGTTCAGACCATAGGTGGTTGAACGGGCGCCATCGTCTGCCAGAATGTTGTTGATCAGGAAGGCGATCTGGGGCTGCACCTGCTGTGATGCGGGGGCAGTGGCGGGTACCGCGACCTCATTGCCATCAGCATCGGCGATGCGAAGGATCGAGGTTAAGGAGACGCGCACACCATTGTTGGCCAGCGTACCGTAGGCTTCGACCATATCGTACAGTCGAACCTGATTGGTACCCAACGAGGCTGGCAGGCCGAATATGGCTTCCGGCAGATAATTGATGCCCATGCGATTCGAGATATTTATGAAATTCTGATCGCCGATGAATTCATAGGCTTTGGCACCCGTGATGTTAAAGCCGTTGGCGAGGGCGGAACGGATGGCGGTTGGCCCGGTGGCGACATTGGGGTTGTTCATGGGGGTGAACGGCGGATTGGTCTGGAAGGTGGTGGGCACATTCCAGAGGATGGAGGCGGCGGTCATATAACCAAAGGCGCCGGTTTGAGCATCCTGAACGCCTTCGAGCGCGGCGGTGTAGGTGATCGGGAAGATAGCATCACCGGGCGGCTGCCATGTGAATACGTTGTTCACTTCGCCTTGAATGCTAGCGTTGGCAAAGTTCGGACTGCCGACCATCGCACGGATAGCGCCGGATGCGGGGTCGGTTACGAGTACCGCGCCATTATCCATACCGCGCCCGGATACTGCATTCAGGCCGGCGGCAAGCGCACTCTGGGCGGTATCTTGAACGCGGGGGACCAGCGTGGTGTAAATTTGGAAGCCGCGGCGGAACATCTCGCTGGAGCCGTAGGTTTGCTCGATTTGCGCCATCACATAATTGACGAAATGAGGATAGCGATCATCGGATTCACGCTGGAAGTAGTCGCGGGCTTCAACCTGCGCTTTTTCCAGGACGACCTGCCCGGAGCGGATGAAGGCTTCATCTACGCAGAACGGCCCATTTAGATAGGGCGCAAAACCAAACTGGATGCAGCCAACCTGTGCCTGAATTTGCAGCACCGCATTCATACGATCGAAGGATGCCTGACGATTGACGACAGGGTCAAAGGTTGCCGGGGCGGCGATCATCCCGGCCAGCAGGGAGGCCTGAGGGGCGGTGAGATTACTGGAGGGGATGTCAAAGTAGAACTGCGACGCGCTTTCTATGCCGTAGGACTGATTGCCGAGATAAATCTCGTTGATATACAACTGCAAAATGAAATTGGGATCGTAGGCGCGGGCGATTCCGGAACTGACCACGAAAATGCGCAGGCGGTTTTCGGGCGTATCGGAGCAGTCTTGAATGACCAGATTGCAGGCGATTTGCTCGGTGATGCCGCCGGTTGTTTGAATCTCTCCGAACACATTCTGAATCAGGCCGGTGGCGACGTTGCCAGCGCTAAAACCGGAAGTTGCATAGAACTTCGGGTCTTCTACTGAAAGCACAGCATGAACGAAAAATGGGGAAACATCGGGGAGGTTGACCGGCTGACGATCCCCTTGTCCGATTAAGGTGGCGATGACGCTGTTATCGGCGGCGTAAATACGCGCGGTCTGGAAATCTGGTTCGTAATTGGCCAGCCCGGCGATGGCGCCCTCAAAGGGCGAAAGTATGCCTTGAAAGGTGGAGACCATCATGACGATGGCACACGCGCCAACCAGCAGCAGGACGCCGAGGGCGGCGGCGGCGACCAGCATAACGATGCGGATCGTGCTTCTTTGCTGTTCGCGTACGGCATCTTCATAGCTGGGAAGCGCGACTTCTTGCGCGGGCTGCGCCGCCGGGATTGCCGTTGGCGGGATGTATTCGTCTCCATAAGCTGGAGAGGGGACTGTCGCGCCGAAGGCAGGCGAAGGCATGGTGACGCCGCTTTGCAGAGTTTGATCGTCAATGGCCGGGGAGGCGACGGTAAACTGCTGGTTGGAGTCGAGGTACACGGCTTCAGTGCCGACCAGAGTCGCATCGAGATCACGGGTGGGTACGGCGCGGGGCAGGGGCATTTCCGCAGCATCAATGCTGATTGTTGGCACCGTCAGGTCTAAACGATCTTCCGACGGGGCTTTAATGCCGGCTTCCTTCTGCAATACAGGGGGCTGTTCCTGCACCCACTTGTTGTTCTGGTGGTGGTACCAGTTGTCGCTTTCGACGCCCATCATCCACCACGAGTTTTGCGAATCCAGCACCATTTCTTTCTTCAGTGCTTCGGAAAGCTGATCGCGGGACATGCTGCCAGCGCGATATTGTTCTCGCAGCGCGCGAATGCGGGATTCTGCTTCGTGGAATTTGTTCGCTTCGGCCTGTTCTTCAGGCGTGAGGGCGACTTTAAGCGTTTCTACTTTTTCGGCGATAGGCTCAACGCCAACGCCGCGCAATTTTTCGAGCTGTTGGCGGGCGTATTCCGCAGGGTCCTGATCTTCTGCGCCGTCACCGGCTTCAACTTCGACACCCGGCGCCTTTTCGGCAAGGCTGGCCAGCGCCACAAGCTGGCTCATGCTGAAACGATCTTCAGCGTCCTCTTCTTCGCCGGCATCTTCTTCTGCTTCGCCAGCATCTTCTTCTGCTTCGTCGGTTGTTTCGGCGGCTTGATCTTCAAAGGGCAGCACATCAACTTGTGCCACGGCTTCATCTATTGGCAGGACAGCCGATTCCGCATCTTCCAGCGGGATGAGGGCATATTCCGTCGATTCAACCGGAATCGCTTCTTCTGAGGGCGCTTCCTCTGCGAGGACGACGCTTTCATCTGCGTCGGTATACAGGGTTTGATCGGGGCGATGCCACAGCCCGCGTTCATGAGGCTGCGCTTCTAGTTCTTTGGGCAGCGTTGGAATTTTCCACGCCTGCCGGGGCTGGCTTCCCTCACGGATGATCACCGGCTTAGCCGCCTTTTCGGGCGCGCGCCAGCCGGCGGCGCTCATCAAGGCTGGTTCTTGAGCAGGCGTCTCAGAAGCTGGCTCCGGTCTTTCGACAGCGAGCGGAGCGTTCTCCGTTTCATCGGGGGCGTTTCCCGCCGAGTCTGGCGTCCGCCATCCGCCGATGTCTGAGTCATTTGGCGGAAGATCATTTGTCGGACGATCAGACATACGGAAATCCCCTGACTGGCTGCAAACGAAAAAACAACTTTCTACAGGCGATTATATCTGAATTGTAGGTTGTCACAAACGAAATATCATCTTTCGAGGTGATTGGAATGGCACAGCCCGCCGCATAGGACGGTGACATGCGCGAATCAGTGTGCTGGCGTTGGCCGGATGGTATCGTCTGCGCTGTCTCCGATGATGGGAATTTCGGAGAACATTTCTTCTTTCATGCGCAGCGTATCTTCATCATTCAAGTTCACAGGCCGCATTTCAGTGGTGGAAATTTCGCCTGTTTCCTGTTTGCTATCATTTTCGACCTTGATCACGATCACGCTGACGTTATCTTCGCCGCCGCGGCGGTTCGCTAAATCAATCAGCGCGGCAGCCGCATCTTCAGGGTGGGCATTTCGCAGCGTGATTTCGCCAATTTCTGGCGCTTTGACATGCCGGGTGAGGCCGTCGCTGCACAGCACCAACCGGTCATTGATACTCATCTGAACTTCGTAGACATCTACGTCAATATCTTCAGACTGGCCGAGTGCGCGGTAAAGCACATTTTTCATGGGATGGGCTTCGGCCTGTTCCTGCGTTAGATGCCCGGCGGCCACCAGCGCCTCAACAAAGCTGTGATCGGCGGTGACCTGCGTGATACGCTGGGCGCGGGCTTCCACGAGATAAGCGCGGCTATCGCCCACGTGCGCGAGGATGGCCTGCGTTCCACGCACGAAAGCCAGCGTGATGGTGGTGCCCATGCCGCGCATTTCCGGCTTTTCCAGCGTGCGCGCCACGATATTGGCATTGGCACTATGGATCGCTTCCTGCATTTTTGAAGCGATGAACTCGTCAGAAAGGGTTTCTAAAGACTCGCGGTTGGCATATTCGGAATTGACCAGCGCCGCTTCGACTGCTTCAACGGCGATGCGACTGGCTTCTTCGCCGGCCACTGCGCCGCCCATACCATCAGCAACCACAGCGAGGGCAAATTCTGCGCGCCCCCACAGATGGATGTTGTCTTCGTTATTTTCGCGCACCTGACCTACACTGGTGCGCGCGCTGCTGACAAGCCGGACATGGTGCCGGGAATCGCTCATCCGCGACGTCCTTGGATTGCAGTGACTATTCTTATTTTACTAGAGGGCTAAAGTGGCGCAAGCGCGGGATATTTGAGAATAATAAAACAAACGCATATTTACGGGGGGAATCGGGGTGCGGTGCGGGTAAGTCCACAATATGTAAATTTATGCTGCTTGAATTTCGCAATTGGGATTCGCTCGTCCTCCGAAAGCCGTATCCCCCTGACATTGACCGCATCGAAGTGGTAGAGTCCGTGTCTTCGTGAATATTCCGCTGTATCGTGATCTGCATCTGCACAGGGAGGCAGGGCGAGGAACTGAATGACCCGGCTAACCGATTTATATCGCATCGAAAATTTCATTGATACTTTTGCGCTCGGACATTATGCCCGCGTGCTTAGCGCGCAGGATAAGATCAGCGGCGGCACGATTGCTTTCAAAGTGCTGCGTACCGAACATCTTGCGCCGAACGATGATCCCACGTGGGAAACCCGCGCTTTTGGCAACGAAGCTGATCTACTGGTGAAGCTGCATGGCATTTCGCAGGTGATTCGGCTGCTGGACTGCGGCTATCTGGATTCGGATTCTGAAGCACCGGCCTCTGGCGAAATTGTTTCGTTTGGCAAAGATGCGCCGGCTTTTAATCGCGAGCTTCGCGCCTATTCTGAAAAGGGCTGGCGGCCGTATTTAGCGCTGGAGTATGTGCCGCGCAGCCGCAGCCTGTTTTACCTGATGCGCCCGGATAAGCAGGGGGTGCGCTTACGCCTTCCAAGCGAGGAAGGGCTGGCGCTGGCGATTCAGTTTTCGGATGTGCTGCGCCAGGCACATAAGCAAAATATTGTGTATCTGGATCATAAGCTGGAGCATGTGTACTGGGATGGCGCGGCGCTGACGATCATTGACTGGAACAGCTCGCGGCTGCTGAATGGTTCGGATAAGGAAAATGAGCAGGTGTTCCGCCAGGATATACATAATCTGTGCGTGGGCATTCTGTACTCGATCTTCACCGGCATGTCACCGCAAAAGACCGCGCTGCGCCCGCAGCCGGGGTCACAATCGGAAGTTGAGCAGCGTTACAAAGAGATTACGGCGCTGGATTTCGGGATTGAGCCGGCTTTGAGCAAGGCGTTACAGGAACTGCTTCAAGAAGGCGCGGCTATGAATCTGAATACGGCGGACGATCTGGCTTATGGCCTGCGCGAGGTGGCGATTAAACACGGCTGGGATTTCCCCAGCGCGTATACTGTGCCTGCTGATCGGGAAGCGCGCGCGCAAATTGAAACCGCATTGGCGCGGGTACGAAGCGGCGAGACGCAGCTTCGGGAAGCGCGCGATCTATTTATGGATGTGGCTATTGTGGACGGTATCAGCGACGATCTGGCGGCTGAACTGCGGCGGATTGCCAAGCGGCTGGGGGATATGCTGAATTACCGGGTGATTCCGTAGGGGATGCCTTTCCCTTATAACCCGATGAACGGGAGTTTCGGATAGATGTTTAAGGGGACAAAATAGCCGGATAGACCCTCACCTGCTGCGCTGCGCCGTAGGGATAAGGCATGCCTTGTTCGCGCCCTCTTTCGTTTGGTCGGGGTGGGGGGCAGCCTCAACAGGCGCTAACGTCTCTCATAACACTTCCAGCGGATCAACATCCACATACCAGCCTTGCGGGATGGAGATGCCCTGTACGGCGGGCAGCGGGTTTACGCCGCGCAGCAGCAAATGCCAGCGCACCATATCGCTTTCGCGGGTGAAGAAGCAGGGCGCGGGGCCGATCAGCTCGATGCCGGTCATTTGCAGTTTCTCTATGTGCTTGCGGATGATGCCTGCGGCGCGTTCGGCTTCGGCTTTGGCCTGCGTTTCGCCGGGATAGCGGAAGAGGATGCGGATTAAGCGGCGGAAGGGCGGATAGGCAATTTCGCGGCGATAAGCGATCTCGCGGTTATAGAAGGCTTCGTAATCGTGGCGCGCGGCTGCCTGAATGGCGTAATGCTCCGGGGTGTAGGTCTGCAAGATCACCTGACCGCCTAGCAAGCCGCGCCCGGCGCGCCCGGCCACCTGCGTCAGTACCTGAAAGGTGCGTTCGCCAGCGCGGAAATCCGGCAGGTTTAAGCCAACATCGGCGCTGACCACGCCCACCAACGTGACCATTGGTAAGTCTAATCCTTTGGCGATCATCTGCGTGCCGATCAGCACGTCGGCCTGACGGTGCATGAAACGCTGCAAGATGGCATCATGCGCGGGCTGGCTGGAGGCGGTATCGGCATCCCAGCGCAAAATGCGAGCGCGGGGGAAGGTTTCGATCACTGCCTGCTCAACCTGCTGTGTGCCTGCGCCGAAATATTTGATGCGGCGTGAATGGCAGCGCGGGCAAATTTCTGGTTCTGGCTCGGTATGATCGCAGCGGTGGCAGCGCAGCGACTGCCCATGACGATGATAAGTGAGCGGGGTATCGCAGCGGGGGCAGCGCACTACGTAGCCACAGTCACGGCAGAAGACATAGGTGGCCTGCCCGCGCCGGTTCAGGAATAAGATCGCCTGTTCGCCGCGCGACAGCGTGGTTTCGAGGGCTTCATGCAGGGCGCGGCTGAAAATGCGGGTGTTGCCGGTACGCAGCTCGGCGCGCATATCCACAATTTGCACTGAAGGCAGCTCAATGGTCAGCGCCTCATCGTCGGCGGGGCTGTACTGTGCGCGAACGCCAGCTTCCTGCGCCTGCTCTGCGATGCGCTGGCGATGCCCCATGATGCGATTGGGCAGGGCGAGACGGGTGATCTCTTTTCTATCGGCGCGGAACATGGTTTCTACATCTGGCGTGGCACTGCCGAGGATGACGATGGCGTTATCGCGCGCGGCGATGGCCTCTGCGACATGCCGGGTGTCGTAATAGGGCGGCAGCAGCGGCGGCGAATGTTTATAGCTGGCATCATGTTCTTCATCGAGGATGATCACGCCGATATTTTGCAGCGGGGTGTAGAGTGCCGAACGCGCCCCGACCACGATCTGGATCAGGCCTTCGCGCGCGCGCCGCCAGGTATCGTAACGTTCGGCTTCGCTTAAGCCGCTATGAACAACCGCGACCTGGCCGGCAAAACGCCCGGCGACGCGGCGCACGGTTTGCGGCGTGAGCGCAATTTCCGGCACCAGAAACAGTGCGTTCTTGCCTAATTTAAGCGCAATTTCAATTGCCCGCAGATAGATTTCGGTTTTGCCGCTTCCGGTCACGCCGTGCAGCAGGAAGGTATGCGCTTCGCCGCTGTGCATCACGGCCGCGATTTCATCGAACGCTGCTGCCTGCGCGGCGGTCAGTGGAGGAGGCGAGGTGGGCAGGAAATTGCTATCAGCGACAGAATCGCGGTAGGTTTTTTTCTCGCCTAGAAAGATCAGATCGGCTTCTTCCATGCGCCGCAGATCGCTGATATTGGCGCCAGTCTGAGCATAGAGCCAGCTTACATCCATCGGGGCATTTTGCCGCGCCAAGACCCGCAGCACCCGCAGCGGCTTGTCAAGCTTGCGCAGGTCGGCCAGCATCGCTGGCACGTCGTCCGCCCACATGGTCATGGCGATACGATCTTGATCGTCAATGCCGGCAACCCCGCGTTCGACCAGGGCCGCCGCGTGGGTTTTATTGGCGCCGGAAGCTTTGAGCGCCTTTTTGAGTTCAATGCGCTTGCCTTTGGCGGCGGCCAACACTTCCAGCAGGTCGGCCACTTTAGAGGGGCGAGACATGACTTCAACGGCGGTTTCAATGTGGCGTGGGTGAATGGCTAAGATAGCGGTTTCGATCACGCGCGGCTTTACGCGGGGCGGGGCGAGCACGCTCTCTTTTTTGAGGACACCGGCTTTGACCAGATCATCCATCGCCTGCCGCCATGGGTCGCCGGCCAGCGCAAAATCCAACTGGCGACCACGCAGCGCGCCGCGCCGCTTTAATAAGGCGATCAGCTCGCGTTCCAGCGGGGTTTTGCCTTCTTCTTCGCCCGCAATAGACAGCAGAATATCGCTGTGGGTGGTCAACCCCGGCGGCAGCCACAGCCAGAGGCACATGCCCGGCGGGGCGGCCAGCGACTTACTGAGCCACAGCGCCAGTTCAATTTCGCGCGGTGTGACCACCGG
>JACSRP010000234.1 GCA_014879665.1 Anaerolineae bacterium
ACGGCAACAACGCCAGAGCGATGATCCGGTGGAAGCTGATCGTCAAAAACGCTGTCAAGTTCATTCATGGGCTTGCTGCTAGCCATTCTTCGGTATTCTCAAAAAGTGGTAAGTGCATTTTGAGGCGTTCGGGTATTGTATCGGGTAATGTGGTGATCAGCGCATCCGGGCTGCAAATGGGCGTAGTCGCCTCTGCATCCGCGTATACCAGTACCGCAACAGGTAAAGCGAAATCGAGATTTTTGACATAAACCATGTCATCTTTGCCGTCGTTACGAAAGCCGAATACTTCTGCGCGTGGATAAAGGTTACTGCGTTTGATCAAGAAGTTCCACGCGGCATCACTGTTTAGGATTTGCCCGTAATCAACAGCAACCAGCCCCGGCACGATGGCGATATGCGGTTTGCCCATGAAGCGAATACCATAACGGATCACGAAGCTGCCGCGCGCGGTGACGTTTGCGCTAACGCCTTTCATTGCTAAGGCATTTTGTGCCCCTGCCGCGATCACAAACCCGGAAAAACGATCCTCAATAGGCTGGCGCGGCGGAATGGGTGTGGCAGTCATACGTTAGCAATCAGTGATGTGCCGTATGTGGGTCTGCTGCCGTGACGCTGTGTTCTGCATCCGTCAAAGCGATGGCGTGTTCGGTGCTCGGTGCGTGACCATGCCCATCATCCAACGGCTGATTGATGTCATCAAAGTGTTTGTGCGGCTGTACCACCGCCACCCACCCAACAACGCCGAGAATGAGGAAGCCTAGCCCGCCCAAAAACAGAAATAACAGCAGGTTTCCTTGAGGCTCGGTTACAAATGCACCGGCAAAGAGGACGATCAGCATCATAATCAGGCCGATGCCCGCCAGCATCGCGAGGCCGAAGGATAGAGGCTGGTTTGTAGTTTTGAAATTATAGTTCACCAGATGCTGCTCCTGAGTAGTCGCATTCGTTTTTGTTAGTGGTTATCCTTTAATTTTGCCGTTTGTGTCATCAAGCGTCAACCCTACTTGCATAAATGGTTAGCAAAAGGAGGACTCATTGAAGCGTATTTATCTGATCCGACATGGTCAAACAGAATGGAATGCAGATGGACGCTGGCAGGGAATGATGGATGTTCCTTTAAGTCAGGCAGGCATTGAACAGGCTGCCGCGCTGGCAAAATATATGGGCGTTATGCCTATACAGTCGCTGTATGCCAGCGATTTGCAACGCGCCGTACAAACTGCTGAACCGCTTGCGGAAGCACTTGGTTTGCCAATGGTTCAGGATGCGCGATTACGTGAGCAAAATCTAGGCGTTTTTCAGGGGTTAACGCACGAGCAGCACCGTGAAAAATATCCAGAGTTGGTTCAGGCGATGTATGTTGATTACTGGGGATTCACCTTTCCCGAAGGCGAAAGCCGCGCACAGGTACGAGATCGCGTCATTGCTTTCTGGAATGAGCTGCTCGCACATGAACCTGAAGGGGAAACCGTAGTTATTTTGCATGGCGGAACAATCAGAGTTTTGCTGATACATTTGCTTGGCCCCCTTCGTGAGCTTGAACACGTAAAAATAGTGAATACGTCCATCACCACGCTAGAAATTACTGAAGGCGGGTTGCGCTTAGTCGAACTTGCACAGATACCCCACTTACAGCAAACACCGCAGGCCACCGATGCCCTGTAAAACTTATTGTGAGTTCTTACAAGACGCATCTCTATGGCCTTTCAAAATCGAAAGATTGTGCTATAATTCACAAAGTTACGAACGTTACGGATAGACGCTATCCACAAGAGGTAGGAGATTAAGATCATGTCTTATGTTGACGGCCACACGCCGGCGCCAACAGGCGTTACCAACGCTTATGACGATGCCCCTGACTTTGTACTAAATCAGGATGCTCGCGCGTGGGTTCAGGAAATGGCAGCGAAGCTTCAGCCAGAGTCGCTGTACTGGTGCACGGGGAGCGAAGCTGAATATGATGAACTGTGCGAACTGCTGGTCGAGAAGGGGACATTCATACACCTGAACCCTGATCTGCGCCCGAATAGTTTCCTCGCGCGGTCAGATGTTGGGGATGTTGCTCGCGTTGAAGACCGTACCTACATTTGCTCGCTCAGCAAAAATGATGCTGGCCCGACAAACAATTGGCTCGATCCACGCGAAATGCACAAAACGTTGGATACGCTGTTTGAAGGCGCAATGCGTGGCCGTACAATGTACGTGATTCCGTTTAGCATGGGGCCAGTTGGATCGCCGCTGTCCATTGTCGGTATCGAAATTACCGACTCACCCTATGTTGTGGTCAATATGAAAATCATGACCCGCATGGGGCTGCCAGTCTGGGATGTTCTCGGCAGCGATGGCGAATTTGTGCCTTGCGTACACTCGGTAGGCATGCCGCTAGAACCCGGTCAGCAGGATGTATCGTGGCCGTGCAACCCTGAGAAATACATCGTTCATTTCCCGGAAGAGCGCGCGATCTGGTCATACGGCAGCGGCTATGGTGGAAATGCGCTGCTGGGCAAAAAATGCCTCGCACTGCGTATCGCTTCAGTGAAAGCCCGCGATGAAGGCTGGTTGGCTGAACATATGCTCATCCTCGGCGTCAAAGATCCAACCGGCGACAAGTCTTATATCGCCGCCGCATTCCCCAGCGCCTGCGGAAAGACGAATTTTGCAATGCTGATCCCTCCCGACGCCTTCCGCGAAGACGGCTGGGAAGTGACTACTGTAGGCGATGATATTGCCTGGATCCGCGCCAACAAAGATGGGCAGCTTTTTGCCATCAACCCTGAAAGCGGTTACTTCGGCGTTGCGCCGGGCACATCGTATAAATCGAACGCCAACGCGATGGACTCATGCCGCGCGAATGCTATCTTCACCAACGTTGCGCTGACCGATGATGGCGATGTGTGGTGGGAAGGCATGACCGATACAGCCCCCGCGCATCTGATTGACTGGACGGGGCAGGATTGGACACCTGATTGTGGCCGCAAAGCGGCGCATCCGAACTCCCGATTCACCGCGCCAGTTGAGCAGAATCCGGTGCTCGATCCCGAATGGGAGAATCCCAGCGGCGTGCGTATTTCAGCCTTCGTGTTTGGTGGCCGCCGCAGCGGCGTCGTGCCGCTAGTTTATCAGGCGTATAACTGGTCATTCGGCGTGTATCTGGCTGCGACTATCGGCTCTGAAACGACCGCTGCTGCTGCTGGCGCTGTCGGCCATGTCCGCCGAGATCCCTTTGCAATGCTGCCTTTTGCCGGCTACCACATGGCTGATTACATCAATCACTGGTTGCAATTCGGCCGTGAACTGCCCAATCCGCCGCGCATCTTCGGCGTGAACTGGTTCCGTAAAGATGAGAACGGCAAGTTTTTGTGGCCGGGCTTTGGCGAAAATATGCGCGTGCTGAAGTGGATTTTCCAGCGTATTCATGGAAAAGTCGGCTCGGTTGAAAGCCCTCTGGGCTGTGTGCCGCACTACGACGACATTGACTGGCGTGGTTTGGACGGCTTCACGCTGGAGAAATATAATCAGGTATTCAGCGTTGACCGTGATGAATGGCTTCAGGAAGTGCTGTCGCACGAAGAGTTGTTCATCCGCCTGTATGACCGTTTGCCCAAAGAAATGGTACAAATGCGTGGGCTGCTGCTTTCCAGCTTGTGGCGCTCGCCTGAACGCTGGGAACTTCACGAATAGAAATCCCTCCTCACTCTTGTACTCCTGCCCGATACCATGTGTCGGGCAGGAGTTTTAAGAATCCCTGCTAGGGCGGGGCAATCTATCTAATCCCGTGAGTTGTGCCGGTTAACGCACGGTGAATTCATCCGTGAATTTTCTCACTTAAGGCGTTATTCTTACGCAACATTTGAACCGAATACAATTAAATGGAGTTAAATCATGGCTCGTAGCAAAGTGACCGTCATCGGCGCAGGCAATGTAGGTGCGACCTGTGCTCACTGGATTGCAGCTGCCGAACTGGCGGATGTAGTACTGGTAGATATTCTGGAAGGCCCGGCCAAAGGCAAGGCGCTGGATCTGCTGGAAGCAACCCCGGTGATACGCAAAGATGTAAACGTGATCGGCGGCGGCGATTATGCCGCTACTGCCAACTCTGATGTGATTGTGGTGACCGCTGGCGTCCCTCGCAAGAAGGATCCGGTGACCGGCCAATTCCCCAGTCGCGATGATCTGGTCAAAACTAACCAGAAGATCGTCGGTGAAGTGACGAAGCTGGCGGCGCAGTATTCCCCGAATGCCATCATCGTTGTGGTTGCCAACCCGCTGGATGCGATGTGCCATGTGGCGCTGCAAGAATCTGGTTTCCCCAGCCACCGTGTGATCGGTATGGCTGGCGCACTGGATACCGCCCGTTATAAGGCGTTTATTTCTCAGGAACTTGGCGTGAGCGTCAAGGATGTTCACGGCATGGTGCTGGGCGGTCATGGCGATGATATGGTGCCGCTGCCGCGCCACACTTCGATTGCCGGCATTCCCGTACGCGAACTGATAGCCGAAGATCGCCTGCAAGCGATTATTGAGCGTACCCGCAAGGGCGGCGGCGAAATTGTCGGGCTGATCGGCGTGAGCGCGTGGTATGCCCCCGCTGCCAGCGCCGTCGAAATGGTTGAGGCCATCATTAAGGATCAGAAGCGCATTATTCCCAGCGCTGTGTGCTTAAATGGCGAATATGGCTACACTGGTCTGTATATCGGCGTCCCGGCGATGCTTGGCGCAAACGGCGTGGAAAAAGTGATCGTCATGGACTTGAACGAAGAAGAAAAAGCGATGCTCGCGAAAAGCGCCGCCGCCGTCAAGTCAGTGGTAGATGTGCTTGGCTATAACTAACCCGGGGCTAGACAGGCCTATTGAATCAAAGCGTTGATGACTTTCTGTATTGATTTACCAGACGCTAAAGCGTTTTGACTAAAACTGCGCTGGCCGAAGTTAGCTTGATGACCCCTGATCGGTTTTTAAGCCCCGTTCACGGGGCGCAGCGTTAGCCGGATGGCTCAGCCTCTGGCGTTCTGGAAATGTGGGCTGGGGTATCGCGATGTTTAGCGATACCCCGGCTTTTGATTAAGAAAAAATACCCCATTCGCTCGCAGCATTCCGGCCAACTTGCGCAATATACAATGTAGTGTATCTTTCAAATAACCATTAGCAGCAAAGCTGTGGTACTTATTCGTTATCTAAGCATAGGGAATATGTAATGATTAAGCGAAATCTTCTTCTAGTTTTCATGCTAACTGCTGCGTTAGTGGTGGGCGTCACCGGCGTATTAGCTGGTACGCTCACAATTACCGGCACAATGACCGCCAGTGATCCCACAATGCCTGTCGTTTTTATTTCAACTCCAAACTGTACAGGGCAGGGGTCTTTCCCGGTTCTATACCGTACGCATCCATTCAGTGTTGACGCAACCGGTACTTATAACTTTGTCCAAACAAGTAGTGCAGGTTTTGCCAGTCTATATCTACACCTTGCCAGCTTTAACCCGGCCAGTGGTCTGGCTACCTGCCTTGCAGCAAGTAACCAAAATACTGCGACGTTCAGCTATTCGTTAGATCCGGGCGTAATTTATCTGTTGGTCCCATTTGACGATTCTTTTGCTCAGCTTGGCGGTGATTACGAAATCACTGTTACTGGCCCCGGTAATATTTACAATGGACTGCCGGCAGGCGCTGAAATCTGTCTAAATCCGCTGCCAGGGGGAACTTCACACTACAGCGTGCCGGCGGGTGCGCCAACCTTCTACAATCCTGATCTGGGCACACAGCTTGGCTTCGACTTGCCAGCAGGCACATGGTACATCACTGAATTTAGCGGTGACTTTGCCAGGGTATGGATTGCTTGCAATGCTAATCAATTCTGGATACCGACGAACGCAGTTGCACGTTAGCTAAAAGGGGGAGGGTTCGCAACCCTCCCCCTTTTAGCCTACTCTTGCCTAACCTCATTTACGCTCAACTACCCTGTACTTTACCCTCCGCGGCGCGTAACAACCGATCCCAGATAGCGGCGCCAATCCCCTTGCGCGAATAGCCGTGTGCCAGAATCACATCCATTTGCTGCTCATCGAGCGCGCGCAGCCCCGCAAATAGATTCCGCGCGGCATCCTCAAGCGTTACGCCAAGCGGAAACAGCGCAATATTGAGGCCGCTAAAAGCCGGCATTTCGCCATTCAGCCCGATGATCCCAACCCGCTGCCCCTTTGCGATTCTGCCCTGTGCAGCATGAATCAGCGCGGGAAGCGACTTTTCATCAGGGAACAGCAGCACTTTGGCGCGCGGCGAATAGTGCTTGATCAACTGTCCCGGCGCTTCGGCGGCGGCGCTCATCTCTATAAGCTCCGTGCGAATGGTCACTTCTGGAAGCAGTATTTGAAGCTGTTCAAGGGATACGCCGCCGGGGCGCAGAATGCGCGGATATTTGCCACTTAATTCCAGCACCGTTGATTCTACGCCGATCATTGTCTGCCCGCCGTCAAGCACCGCGTCAATGCGCCCGTCTAAATCTTGCAGCGCGTGGGCAGCCGTCGTGGCGCTGGGGCGGCTGAAGGCATTGGCGCTGGGCGCGGCAATCGGTATGTTGGCGGCGCGAATCAGCGCTTGCGCCACCGGATGCGCTGGCATACGCACCGCGACGGTAGGCTGATTGGCTGAAACAATCGGCGGAATATGTTCGCTTCGCTCAAGAATCAGCGTTAGCGCGCCCGGCCAGAACTGCTGCGCCAGTGTTTCTACAATCGGCGGGATATTTTTCGCTACCGATTCGAGGGCTTCGTAATCTGCAATATGCACAATAATCGGGTCAGTCAGTGGGCGCTGTTTGGCTTCAAATATGCTGCTGACGGCTTTCGCGCTCGTGGCATCTGCACCTAAGCCATATACCGTTTCTGTTGGGAAGGCGACTAATCCACCAGATCGCAAGATTTCAGCAGCTTCAGCAATAGCTGTCGAATCAGGATGCTGCGGGTCAATACGTAAAATACGGGTATTCATCGCGGCTACAGAAGCTGCATCCCGGCAAAATCAGGATGTCCGCGTAAAAAATCGTCAATATTCACGGCAGAGCGTCCTTCAATTTGCAAGCGTGTTGGCGCAAATAAGCCCTCGCCGGTACCAATGACTAAATGATGATCCTTCAGGGAAACGCGCCCGGATTCATCGTGACCTTCACTCACTTCGCTATTCAAAATTTTGAGCAGCTTGCCATTCCAGTAGGTGTACGTTCCCGGCCATGGTGTGAAGGCGCGCACCGTCCGTTCAATCTCGATGGCTGGTCTTGACCAGTCAATGCGGCCTTCTTCTTTGGCAATGCGCGGTGCCAGCGTAGCAAGAGTATCATCCTGCGGCTGTGGCAGTAGCGTGCCGTTTAGAATCTCAGGCAGCGTTTCGATCAGTAAATCTGCGCCGAGCTGCGACAGCTTATCGTGCAGGCTTTGTCCGGTTTCATCGGCGGCAATCGAGATCGCCCGCTGGCGATACATCGGACCAGTATCCAGCCCCGCGTTCATCTTCATAATCGTGATGCCAGTTTCAGCATCACCCGCGCGAATGGCGGCCTGAATGGGCGCTGCACCTCGCCATCGTGGCAGCAGCGAGGCGTGAATATTGATTGAGCCGTGTGCCGGTAAATCTAGCACTGCTTGCGGCAGAATTTGCCCGAACGCCGCCACTACGAACACATCGGCATTGAGCTTTCGCAGTGTTTCAGCCGCTTCAGGTTTCCGAATTTTTTCAGGTTGCAAGACAGCAATACCCGCTTCCAAAGCTGCCTGTTTAACCGGGGATTGCTGCACTGCACGGCTGCGCCCGGCGGGGCGATTTGGCTGCGTGATCACGCCCACGACATGGTAATTTTGCAAAAGTTGCTTCAGGGCGGGAACAGCAAAATCTGGCGTTCCCATGAAGGCAATACGTGCTTGATTGCTCAAAGTTCACCGCACAAAGGGTTGTCATGACTTCAGGATGCGGCAATAATAGCCGTAATTACCGCTAAAGACTATGCTGTTTATGCCTTCCAAACGTTGGGTAGTAGCCTCACAAGCGCCCGCCGATTTGCTCAATCAATATGAAGGAATACCTCCGCTGCTGGCACAGGTGCTGTACAGTCGGGGCTTCAAAACGCCTGCCGCCGCCGATGATTTTTTAAGATCTTATGATCATAGCGCCGGGCAGTTTTTGAGTATCAAAGGTAAGCGCCAGTCTATTGATAATGCCATCAGTCGAATCCGTAATGCGATTAAGGCAAAAGAGCAGATTGTCGTCTATGGCGATTTTGACGCCGACGGCGTGACTTCGACAGCCTTGATGGTGCAAACGCTCAAGGCGCTGGGTGCAAATGTTGAACCGTATATTCCCCATCGTGTAGATGAGGGCTACGGCCTCAACAGCGCCGCACTCGCTGATTTACGCAAACGGGGCGTAAAGCTGGTCATTACCGTAGACTGTGGCATTCGTTCGACGGCGGAAGTAGATGACGGGCGTGCCTACGGGCTGGATATCATCGTCACCGATCACCACTCCATCGGCAGCCAGACTCCCGCTGCTTACGCGGTCATCAATCCCAAATTGACCGACTGCGCTTACAGTGAAGCGATGCTGGCCGGGGTGGGCGTAGCTTACCGCCTCGCTGAAGCACTGTTGACCATTTCTGCCAACGGCAAAGTGAAACCAACGCTCAATCTTGATGATCTTCTGGAACTGGTGGCCATTGGTACTATTGCTGACCTTGCGCCGATGGATCGTGCCGAAAATCGGGGGTTAGTTCAGCAGGGATTGCATGCCCTAAATAGGACAAATCGCCCCGGCCTAAAGGCGCTTATCGAAACTGCACGCTTGAAACACGGCGACATCAGCGCCCGTGACATTGGCTTTATGATCGGACCGCGTATTAATGCTGCGGGGCGACTGGACAGCGCCATGATCGCTTACAACCTTTTAATGACCGGAGACGAAGAAGAAGCGCGGCTGTTAGCTTCACGACTTGAGGCGCTGAATGTTGAACGCCAGCGGATGACCGCAGACGCTCAGAATGTTATACGCCAGCAGCTTGAAGCCGATAAAAGTTTGGAGTCCTCGCTCATTTTTGCCGGGAGCGATTCTTTTTCACCGGGTATTGTCGGGCTGGTGGCAGGCCGTCTTACCGAAGAGTTTTATAGGCCAGCGGTAATCATGGAATACGGCGAAACTGAAAGCCGCGCCTCTTGCCGCAGCATCCCTGAATTTGATATTACGGCGGCACTGGATGAATGTGCCGATTTGCTGGTGCGGCATGGCGGTCATGCACAGGCTGCCGGTTTCACTGTTATGAACGAAAACTTGCCCGTTTTACGAGAGCGCCTGCAATCGCTTGCGTCATCGGCATTGGACGGGCAATTGTTGATACCAACACTGAAAGTAGATGCCGAACTTATGCTTGATCAAATTGATCTCATTGCTGCCGCCGATCTCGATCAACTGGAACCCACCGGGCATGCTAATTCCGCCCCTATCTTTGCCAGTTTTCAGGCGCAGGTGAAAGAGGCGAAAGCCTTCGGCAGGGAGAGTGCGCATTTACGGTTGATGCTGTCCCGTGCTGGCATGGCACCGGTTGAAGCAATTATGTGGCGCGCCGGGCATCTGGCGCGCAAGATCGAGAACGCTATTGATATCGCCTATACCCTTGAAGTGAATGAATGGAATGATCGTTACAGCGGCGAGGTGGTGCGTACCCCGCGCCTCAATATTCAGGATTTTTCGCCTGCCGGGGAAAGTTTGGTAGTTCGCGATTGATGAAGCTTCGCTGCTTTTTCCTACTGATCTTATCCCTGTTCATCACCGGCGCAACTGCTGCACAGGAGGAGTCGGCCTTCGGCGCGGTGGAGGCTTTCTGGCTGCCTGATGACGCCTGCGAGATTGGCTTAGGCTGGGAACGCATCATTTTTGACTGGGCGCAGCATCAGCCGGAAGGCCCCGATGACTGGAACCCCTTCAAT
>JACSRP010000116.1 GCA_014879665.1 Anaerolineae bacterium
GATACCAAATTCGTCAAGGTCTTTCAGCGCATCTTCACCCACATTGGGAATGTCGTAAGTGATTTCTTCCGGTCCCAGCTTGGTATCACGCGCTTCGACTTCGTGCTTCTCAATATGAATGCTGGTGAACTTGTCGTTACGCAGCATATCTTCGCTGATCAAGAGCGCGTCTTCATAGTTTCCACCCGCCCAACTTAGAAACGCGCCAAGCACGTCATGGCCGAGCGCAAGGCTGCCCAGATAGGTGGATGAGCTGTCGGCAATGACCTGCCCCTTCGTCACCATCTGACCTTTGGTCACAATCGGGCGCTGATCTACGCAGGTAGACTGGTTGGAGCGGTTGAATTTACGCAGGCGATAAACCTGCTCGTCGCCATTTTCCAACCGGATCACGATACGGTCGCCTTGAACGCTGATCACTTCACCAGCTACTTCGGACTGCAAAACCTGACCGCTGTCATAGGCCGCCTGCGATTCCATGCCGGTGCTGACAATCGGCACATCAGGCTGAAGCAGAGGAACCGCCTGACGCTGCATGTTGGACCCCATCAGCGCGCGGTTAGCGTCGTCATGTTCAAGGAACGGAATCAGCGCGGCGCTGATGCCAACGATCTGGCGCGGCGCAATATCCATATAATCAACACGGCGCACGGAGATATTCAGGAATTTCTGATACAGGCGCGCGGAGACGCGATCTTCAACGAAGTTACCGCGATCATCCAGCTTAGCGTTGGCCTGCGCAACCACGAATTCATCTTCGCGATCTGCCGAGAGGTACAGAATTTCGCCGGTCACGAAGGGCATAACTGGCACCTTTTCGATGCCTTTTTTCGCCAGCTTATCGGCCAGCTTGTTATCCACCACGGCGCCTTCTTCGGCGATAACCTTCTCGTTATCATCCTGCACATCCTCGCGGATGATGCGCCCGATGATCTCGGGATTACTAGGAGCAAGGAACTTCTCTACCTTGCGATACGGCGTTTCGATAAAGCCATACTGATTAACGCGCGCATAACTGGCAAGGCGGCCAATTAAGCCGATGTTCGGGCCTTCCGGCGTTTCAATCGGGCAGATGCGGCCGTAGTGGCTGTGATGCACGTCGCGTACATCGAAGCCCGCGCGTTCGCGGCGCAGGCCGCCGGGGCCAAGCGCCGAAAGCGTGCGTTTGTGGGTCAGTTCCGCCAGCGGGTTGGTCTGTTCCATGAACTGCGAAAGCTGCGATGAGCCAAAGAATTCACGGATGGCCGCCACAATTGGGCGGATGTTCACCAGCGCCACCGGGGTAACGTTATCGTTTTCACGAATGGACATACGCTCTCGAACCACACGTTCGGTGCGGCGCAGGCCAACGCGCAGCTTATTCTGAATCAATTCGCCAACGGTTTTCACGCGGCGGTTGCCCAGATGGTCAATGTCATCTTTGCCAACCTGACCGTTATTGATCATGATCATGCGCTCGATCAGCTTGACGATATCTTTCTTCGTCACCGTGCGCACTTCCTGTGGCACGCCGCTGTTCAGGCGCTGGTTCAGCTTGTACCGGCCAACGCGCTCAAGGTCATAGCGGCGCTGATCGAACAACTGACTGGTCAAAAACTCACGGGCGTTATCCAGCGTTGGCGGGTCACCGGGGCGCATACGACGATAGAATTCGATCAGCGCCGCCTGAGCCAGTGTTTGATCTTTCTTCAGTTCCCACTTCGGCTCGTTCTTGATGGTCGTTTCGATGTAGTGGCGATCCGGGTTGTTATCCACTTCCGCAAAGATTGCCAGCAGTTCTTCATCACTGCCCGTTTTAATTGGCGAGAAATCTTCCGGCATCTGATCTTTCACCGCGGCCAGCGCGCGCAGCAAAATGGTGACCGGAATGGTGCGTTTACGGTTGAACTTGATCGTGAGATAGTCGCTTTTGCGGGTTTCAAATTCCATCCACGCGCCGCGATCAGGAATCAGTTTTGAAGTCGAAAGCGCGCGCCCGGTGGTGCGCTCTTCAACCGCGTCAAAGTAGACACCAGGCGAACGAATCAACTGGCTAACGACGACGCGCTCAGTGCCGTTGATGATGAACGTGCCTTTTTCGGTCATTATTGGGAAGTCGCCCATGAAGATGTCCGAAGTGATCACTTCATCGCCGGCTTCACGGTTGACCAGACCAACGCGAATATACAGCGGCGCGGCATAAGACATGTCACGCTCAAGGCAAATTTCCTTGCTGTATTTCGGCTCTTCAAACCAGTATTTCAGGCCAAGTTCTTTTGCTTCAGGGCTGTTTCCGGGAAAATACAGCTTTAAATTACCGTTAAAGCTGTCAATCGGGCTTACCTCATCGAAAAGCTCGCCCAGTCCCTCTTCCAGAAACCAGCGAAATGATTCGAGCTGTACTTCAATAAGCGACGGCAGCTCTTGTACATCCGATAAACGTGAATAATTCTTCGTTTGGGTTAACCGCTGCAAGGCACCGCTCCTCTACTTAACGAATTCTGCGATTGATGACCGCGTTAAACGAAAAACACAGAACACGTAATGACGGTTCTGTTATAAGGCAATAAGACCGGGGAAACTAGCTTCATATATTAGATTTGGAGGGTATGCTTCTATGCAAACGAGAATTATACTACGGGCTTCAGATGCATGTCAATCGTTTTTTCTTGCCTGTTTTCTCCCTCGTTTGCCAATTACCGCCCGATCAACTATGCTACTAGCTTGTTCATCACTCTTCGCCCGAAGTATGGAAATCTGAGAAATGCCGGACGCGAAGCCAGATAAACAAATGCTCGGCCAATACGAACTGCGCGATTTGTTAGGTCAGGGCGGGATGGGGTCTGTCTATCGCGCTTTTCAGGCGAACCTCAAGCGCGAAGTGGCCGTTAAAGTGCTGCCCCCGCATCTGGCCGTCAGCCTCGGTTACATTGAACGCTTCACCCGCGAAGCCGAAACCGCCGCCAGCCTTGAACACGCCCACATCGTCCCGGTTTACGACTACGGCGCCACTAAAGAAGCCTCTTACATCGTGATGCGTCTGCTCACCGGCGGCACGCTTTCAGAACGCGCGCAGCAGCACCGGCTGGCGGGTCATGAGACGATTTCGCTGTCTGAAGTTGCCGACATTCTCAAGCAGATCGCCAGCGCGCTGGATTATGCCCACAGTCGGGGCGTGATCCACCGGGATATTAAGCCCGGCAACATCATGTTTGACAATCAGGGCAGCGCATATCTGACCGATTTCGGCATCGCGCGGCTGATGGAGTCCAGCACCAATCTGACCGGCACCGGGGCAACACTGGGTACACCGCTGTACATGTCGCCAGAGCAGTGGCGCGGAGAAGTGATTACCCCCGCTTCTGATCAATATGCGGTGGCGGTGATGATTTATCAGTTAATCACCGGGCATACTCCCTTTGAAGCGGACACCCCGTATGCCTTGATGAACAAACATATTCACGAGCCGCCCACCCCGCCGCAGGCCTATCGCAGCGATATTCCTGAATCGGTCACGACTGTCTTAAACCGGGCGCTGTCGAAAAATCCATTAGAACGCTTTCCAACAGTGACCTTATTCGCGCAAACCTTTAGCGCAGCGGTCGCCAGCAGTCAGGAAGAATCCACTCAGTTTTTACTGTTTAAAGTCAGTCATACTCAGACAAACGCGCCGCTGCCCGTTGAGACCCCAGTTGTCGCTGCGACGCCACCGCCGCCGCGCAAGCCGTTTTATCGCAGCCCGCTAGTATGGGCGGCGGCGTTCGTCGTCTTATTAGTTGCGGGAATGGCCGCCTTGTTGATTTCGCAGGAGCAGCGTACCGTCGCCTTGACCGACTCGCTGACGCAAACTGCGATTGCCTTAGCGCCAACACAGGCGAATATAGAGACGAACACGATTGAAAGCTCCGCCACGGGCGAAACGCCTGTTATCACACTGACTTTTACAGGGACACCCGCGCCGCCAACAGTCACAGAGACAGCGCCGCCGCCGTCCAGCACGTTTTCACCTACGCACACCAATACGGCGATAGTTCCGAGTGTCACCCTGATTCCAACGACAGCCGTGCCTACCGTCAATCCTGCGGTCATCGCGCAAAACACTCAGAACTTCATTCAAAGCGCAACGGCCAAACAATGGACTCATACACCCACGCTTGATGCCACCGCGACTTTTAACGCGCTGTTTGAAGCTGGATTAACGCAAACCGCCGCGCTCTGGACAGATACGCCGGTGCCAGCATCACCGACCCAAACGCCAACATCTTCACCGACGCTGATGCCCCCGCCGGAGGCTGCATTTTCAGCTGATCCTGCGCTTGGCGCGGCGCCCTTACTGGTGAGATTTATAAACCGGTCTACAGGTAACATCACGTCCTATCATTGGGATTTCGGAGATGGCATCTCCAGCAGCGATAGAGAGTCGCAGCATCGCTATACAACGTCGGGAATTTATAGCGTGTTGTTAACCGTCAGTGGGCCGGGCGGCAGCAGCAGCACCCAGACGACAGTCCTTGTGAGTGTGCCGACGATTGCGCCGCGCCCTACGGATACGCCGCTTCCTCTAGCGCTGTCGGTCATTACACAGAACGAGAGATGGACGCCTCTCTACCATGCCTTTAACGGATTAGAGATGGTGTTAGTGCCAGCAGGCTGCTTTCAGCTAGGCAGCAGTGAAGCCGAAATTGACGCTGCCTTCGCCCAATGTGAAGTTGATCTCGGTGCGGGCAGCTGCCAGCATGTATGGTTTGAGAAAGAAACACCACAAACGCAAATCTGCTTTGAGCACCCGTTCTGGATCGCCTACTCTGAAACGACGAACGGCCAGTATGGAAGCGCATCCGGGCAATTTGCAGAGACCAGCGACAACATGCCCCGCGACAGTGTAAGCTGGTTCGCCGCCGCCGAATTCTGCGCGGCACGGGGAATGCGTCTGCCCTCTGAAGCCGAATGGGAATATGCAGCGCGCGGGCCGGATAACCTGCTCTATCCCTGGGGAGATAGTTTTGACAGCCTCAGCGCGGCCTATACAGGCAATGCTTCTGGCACTGAGCGGGTTGGCATCCGACTAAGGGGATTATCATGGGTGGGCGCAGTAGATATGGCCGGGAACCTGCGTGAATGGACGAGTACCATCTTCAGGGCATACCCTTATGATGCTGCGGATGGCCGCGAATCGCTGATCAGCACTGTTGATGACCGGGTAGTGCGCGGCGGTTCATGGTACGTGATCCCGGTCAGTCTGCGCATGGCTGATCGCGTGAATGTGCCGCCGGCAACCGTAGATTGGAATATCGGTTTCCGCTGCACGCGCGATTTTCAGTTGAGCGATCTCGCCGGAATCGAGTAAGAGATCGCCCCCTTCATGCTGCAAATAATTACGCGCGTTGGCATCCTGCTGCACTAAACGTTTCATATTCATTGCCAGAGGTTGTATTAATTCTGTATACTTAATACCCTTCAAGCTGGAGAGTTAATTGATGTCTGCGGTAGACGAGATCAAAGCAAAACTCGATATCGTCGCATATATCCAGCGAACGGTACCCCTGAAGCGCGCGGGGCGCGTTTATAAAGCCCCCTGCCCCTTTCATAATGAACGTACGCCTAGTTTTGTAGTCAACCCCGATACGCAGTCATGGCGCTGCTTCGGCGCCTGCGCTGAAGGCGGCGATCTTTTCAAGTTCGCCATGAAGCAAAATGGCTGGTCATTCCGCGAAGCACTGGAAGAACTGGGGCGCATGGCAGGCGTGGAAGTGCGCCCGCAAACGCCAGAGCAGCGCGATTATGAGGATGCCAATGACCGCCTGCGGGGTATGATCAAGACCGCTGCCGATTTCTTCCACGAGCATCTACTTGATACGGCTAATTCTGCCGCGGTACGGGCGCTCAAGTATACCCGCGAGAAACGCGCGCTGACCGATGAAACCATCGCAAAATTTCAGATCGGCTATGCGCCCGCCAGTTGGGATGCACTGCTTTCTACGCTGACGAATATGGGCTACAGCGAAAACGATCTGGTGCTGGCGGGGCTGGTACGGCGCAATGAAGAAGGCCGGGTTTACGACGCTTTCCGCAGCCGGTTGATGATCCCGATTCGTGATGAGCGAGGGCGAATGGTTGGTTTTGGCGCGCGGGCGCTGGCGGCAGAAGACAACCCGAAATACCTAAACTCGCCACAATCGCCCATTTTTGACAAAAGCAAGCTGTTGTTCGCGCTGAATTTCGCCGCGCCGGCCATTCGTGAAAGTGAAACGGTGGTGATCGTTGAAGGCTATCTGGACGCGATTCAGGCGCATCAGGCGGGTTATGGCAATATCGTCGCGCAGATGGGCACCGCCTTAACCGAGTCTCAAATCAAGCTGGTGGCGCCGCGCTGGGCAACTAAGGTTGTACTGGCGCTCGATTCGGATGCCGCCGGGCAGAACGCAACCCGCCGGAGTTTGGAAGTTGCCCGCGCCACCCTGCAAGCCGACTACGCCGGAAGGCTAGGCGTCGAATTCCGCGTGCTGAGTGTGCCGGATGCCAAAGACCCGGATGACTTCATCCGCGAAAATCCGCAGATGTGGCCGCAGATAGTTGAGGCGGCCATCCCGGTTGCAGATTTTGTGATCGGCATGGAAGCCGACGCCTTAAACGAAAACCCAAGCATCCAAGAGCGCGAAGCCGCGGTGCGCCGTCTGCTGCCCATCCTCTCCGCTTCCGAAGATGATCTTTACCGTTCATCTAACCTGCAAAAGCTGGCGATTCGCTTCAAGCTGCAAGAACGCGACCTGCTGATGTGGATGAGCGACCAGCCACAACCCACACAGGCTAAAGCCCCGCGCCAACCTGTGGATGAGCCGCCGCCCAATTTTGCGGATGGCGATCCTCTGGTTGTGTTGGAACCGGCTGCGCCCAAGATTCGGGATATTGTGCCTTCCGAAACGGATATGGAAGCCTACTGCCTGCGCGCGCTGTTTACACAGCCGGATGCTTATTACGCGATCAACCGCAAACTGAGGGAACTGGCGGCGCAGCTTCCGGGGGGTTCAAAAGCCGCATTAGATGACTTTTCCACAGAAGATTTTTCGCGAACAGCCTACCGGGTATTGATGCAAAACTTTGAAGATGCGCTGGCACAGGACGAGATCGAGTTTGTAGAATATTTACGACAGAATCTTGATGATTCGCTTCTGAACGAATTGGATGCCATTATGTTAGACCAGCACGAGGCATATGCACTGCGGGTGGGGCAGCGTTTGCCCGGCGATCTTGCTGCGAGCATCAAGGCCAGTGAGCGCCAGCAGATGCTTCTAGATATCAATGCTGAACTGGTCGAAATGGCGCTGAGGCTGCGCGAACGGAGGCTTTCGCGCGAGCGGCAGGAATTAGCATATCTTGAAATTGAAGGCGAAAATGCCGTCGCACTGCAAGAACTTGCGATGTCCTCGCTTCACGCTAAACGGCTTATTGACATGGAGATAAGCAGGCAGCTTCACGCATGGCAGTATTCGAACGCAGCAAAGCGCAGCCAATAGTTAAGGATATTCCGGGAAACGCGAATGCCAAAACGACGGAATAAATCAGAGTTAAGCAGCAAGCCAGAGGGGTATCCGCCTTCAGCGGGAGATGACACCGACGAAATGGATCATGGGGAATTCGAATTCGAGGACGAAGCAGATGATGACTTCGGAGACGAAGACAATGGTCTTTATGAGCGTGGTGGCGATAAAGAAGATGACCTGCTGGACATCCCGTTAAACGACGCCGATGATCTATATGATCTCGATGATGAGCACATGTTTGAATCGGCACGCGCAGATCGCGAAGTGCTGGCCGATGATCCTGTACGCATGTATCTCAAGGAAATCGGGCAGGTTCCACTACTGGATACCAACCGTGAAACATGGTTGAGCACGCAAATCGCCACTGAACGACTGCTGGAAGAATTGACCGATCAGGAAAGCCGCCCGGCTGCTGTCGATGCAGATGGGCTTCCCCCACCACGGAAAATTATTGAAGCCGCATACCGGCGCGTTGCCGAAAGCTGGAGTGAGGCCGATCGCATGGCGGCGCAATTCAAAGTAAACCCGCCCGATTTGAAAGCCATCATTGAAGAAGTGCAGGCGGTCAATGAGGACTGGAACGTAACCAAGCAATCTTACATGCGTGATTTTCTGCGCCAGCGCGAATGGGGACGCGACGAGCCATGGAACGAACTGGCGCGGCGGTTATTTGATGTGTTTCATGGGCTGTGCCTGATCCCCTACGGGGAACAAATTAAGCTGCGCCGTTATTTCATTGATCACGGCGTGATCGCGCCGCTTGAGCAGTTTAACGAGTGGTTAATGGCCGATGAATTCGGTCTTGAAGATCTGCCTGAACTGTATCGAAAGGTGGATCAAAAGTCGCTGGATGCAGTCGAAGCACTAACCCGCGCCAACTTGCGATTAGTGGTCAGCGTCGCCAAGCGTTACATGGGGCGCGGCATTAACTTCCTTGATCTGATTCAGGAAGGCAATATCGGCCTGCTGCGCGCGGTACAAAAATTTGACCATACCCGCGGCTTCAAATTCAGCACTTATGCAACATGGTGGATTCGTCAGGCGATCAGCCGCGCAATTGCCGATCAGGCGCGCACGATACGCATTCCTGTACATATGGTCGAAACCATCAACCGGCTCACGCGCATTCAGCGCCAGCTAACGCAGGAACTGGGCGCAGAGCCAACCGCCGAGCAAATGGCGCTGGAGATGGATTTTTTGACGCCGGAAGAAACCGAAGCCATCAAACTAATTCGCCGCGACGGCGCGCGCATGGATCCCGGCCTTCAGCGCAAACTGCGCCGCGCCGCGCAAAAGGTGCGCAAAATCATGCGGCTCAGTCAGGAACCGATGAGCCTTGAGACCCCTATCGGGCAAGAAGATAACAGCCTGTTGGGTGATTTCATTGAGGACGATAAAGTTTTAGGCCCTGTAGACGCCGCCAGCAAGCAGCTTCTGAAAGAACAGATCAAGTCGGCGCTGGGCGTCTTGAGCGAGCGTGAGCGCGATGTACTGGTAATGCGCTTTGGCTTGAAAGACGGGCAGGATCATACGCTGGAAGAAGTGGGCAAGGAGTTTGGCGTCACCCGCGAGCGCATCCGCCAGATTGAAGCCAAAGCCCTGCGCAAGCTGCGCCATCCCACCCGCAGCCGGCAGCTGCGCGATTATCTGGAGATGTAGGTTTACTAGAAGTTAAAAGGTGAAGGTTAAAGGTGCTAAAAAATGGATGAATCATTTTTAACCTTTAACTCACCTCCCCTTCCCAGATAATCAAATCGTCAAACTCCACATCCACATCGCCGCCTTCGGGGACGGCGGCAGTAATGCCAGCAAAACCCCGTTGATAGCGATCATCGTGTAGTTCAGCAACAAATTCGCCATTCACATACAGCGCCAGATAATCATCCACACACACGATGCGAATACAGTTGATCGCCTGCCCCTGTTGTATCGCGCTGGCAGGTTCCCATTTGATCAGGCCGCGAATCATATCAGTTGCGCCGCGCCGTATCGTGTAATTGCCATCGCCACTGATAAAGAAATAATAGCCATCGCCGTTATTGGTTGGCGCAGCGCGGCACATTAATCCGTAAGCATTATTTGAGTACGTCGAAAGCTGGCGTGTGTCTGCCTGTATGACAACGTTGGTGTGCGCCTCGCTGTTCAATGCCCAGATGAAACCGTTATCCCACGCATGAGCGCGGAATGCACCATCTTCAATACGAAAATCTACATGCTGATCTTCGTTACTGTACTGCTCCCAGTCATAGGAATGACTGAAGTCTACTTCAGACAGCACATCGCCCAGCATCACCGTTTCTGTAGCTTTCGCCTCGCATGAAGCTAAAAGTAGTATCATCAAGATGAGGGAAACAACGCGCCAGTACATGAAAATATCCAGTGAGGCTTTCAGAAGCGATCATAGCTGCCACCTATTGAATAGGCTATAGGTCACTCTGCTCAACTTCAAGAGTGTTATGCACTCGTATTGCCGCGATGCTTATAGCGTGTATAATCGCAGATGGATTTGAATCGAAATTTGTATTTCCGGATTTTCCGATAGTTTCTCAGAAGACTCCCATGATAGAAGTTCTTATTGATAGTATTCGCATGAGTTTGATGTCGCAGTATCGCGTCGTCATCCTGAAAGACTCGAATAGTGACCGTTATTTGCCGATCTGGATTGGCCCGTGCGAAGCTGACGCGATCACCATCGAACTGAACGAAATGCCGCCGCAGCGCCCGCTCACCCACGATCTACTGAAGGCACTTGTCCGCGAAATGGGCGGTCGGGTTGTTCACATTTTCATCAGCGAACTACGCGGCGACGTGTATTACGCCCGTATCGTCGTTGAGGTCAACGGCAAAGAGCTGGAAATTGATTCTCGCCCCAGTGATGCGCTGGCGCTGGCTGTGCGCGTCAAAGCGCCGATCTTCGTCTCGGAATCGGTGATGGATCGCGCTTCGATTGAGCCAGAAGATGATGTAGAACGCAGCGCGCCCGCATCTACCGAAGAAGTAGCCGATGATCGCCTGAGCGCATTCAAGGATTTCGTGAACAGTCTCGATCTTGATGATCTGGACGACGAAGAAGAATAAACCCCACGTCCCTGCGGCGAGCCGCTGCTTTAGCGCGGTATTCGTCCCCAAACGGCGACTTGCATAATAGGCGAATCGCCGTTTTGTTTTCAGAAACGGGTTCTGGATGAACAACGCATCCCAACTTCTGCTGCCCGGCCAAACGCCATTTAGCCAAGAAGCTGAAGAAGCGGTGCTGGGTGCTATCCTCATCAATCCCGATGTATACCTGACGCTTGCTGCATTTTTGGCCGCAGATGATTTCTATATTTTGCGACACCAGTATATCTGGGAAGCGCTGAGCCGGATCAACCTGCGCAACGAACGTGCCGACTTTGTAACCCTTCGTGAAGAGCTTCATGCCATCGGGCGGCTGAACGATATTGGCGGCCCCGGCTACCTGCTCCAACTGGCCAATAACACCCCAACATCGGTTCATGCTGAAATTTATGGACGACTGGTTGAACGCGCTTCGATTCGGCGGCGTTTGCTAGAAGCCGCTGACGGTATTCGCGGCATCGCGCTGCAAGAAGATCAGCCGATTGAAAAAGTGATCAGCGATGCCGAGAGCCGCTTATTCAGCGTGACTGAGCGCGGCAGTCGCCGCGATCTGACCTCAATGCGCGATGCCGTCGGCGAATATTTTGAGCGCATTGAATACCTGATGCAAAATCCGGATGCGCCGCTGGGGCTGCGCACCGGTTTTCGCGATCTGGATGAACTGTTCGGCGGGCTGCAGCGTTCCGACCTGCTGATCTTCGCAGGTCGTCCCGGTACGGGGAAAACCAGTTTCCTGCTTTCCGTCGCCATGAACGCCGCAAAAATGGGCGCGCGCATCGCCATTTTCACGATGGAGATGGGCAGCGATCAGATCGTTCAGCGCTTTATGTCTATGGAAACCAGCATCAATAACCAGAAATTACGCGGCGGCCAACTTTCACAGCAGGAATGGGCGAAATTTGTGCAGGCAGTAGGGCGCTTGAGCAGCCTGCGCATCTATATTGATGATACCCCCGCCGTCTCGCCGATAGAGATGCGTACCAAATGCCGCCGAATGATGCATGAGCACGGCCTCGATCTGGTCGTTGTGGATTACATTCAACTCATGAGCGCCGGCAGCGGTTATGAGAATAATCGCGTACAGGAAATCAGTTATATCAGCCGAAGCCTCAAAGAGATCGCGCGCGAGCTGGATGTCCCGATATTCTCAGCCGCGCAGCTTTCCCGTGCTGTGGAGCAGCGGCAGGACAAGCGCCCGATGCTGAGCGACCTACGCGAATCCGGTTCGTTGGAGCAGGATGCCGACATTGTGGCTTTCCTATACCGTGACTCGATGTACAACGAAGCCACAGAATTCCCCAATCGCGCGGATATCATCATCGCCAAGCATCGCAACGGCCCAACCGGCACTATTTCGCTCCATTTCGAGCGTTCACAGACCAAATTCACCGACGCGCGCACGCAGTCAGTTGACCTGAGCAGCCTATGACCAGTAAATTTTCGGGGTTTTCAGGCGGCAAGACCGGCAGCTTCAGCCTACCTACCGAATTGATCAGCAAGCTGCTGCCGCTGATTGACGATTTTGCGGAATTACAGGTCACGCTGTTCGCCTTTTATATCATCCAGCAGCGCGAAGAACGAAACCGCCATTTGCGTATCCACGACTTCACAACCCATCTTCCCCTGCTGCGCGCGATTACACTGGCACAGCCAAAAGGAAAGCCGGAAACTATTCTCGAAAACGCGCTTCAAGCCGCCTGTGACCGCGGCACTTTGCTGCGCGGTGAAATCGAAGATCCAAATACTGGCGAAGTGCTGGATACACTCTATTTCATCAACACCGAAGCTGGCCGGGCTGCCGTCGCGCAAATTCAACGCGGCGAGTGGAAACCGGCTCAGTCAGGCGAAGAAATCGAGATTTTACCGGAGCGCCCAAATCTTTACGGGCTGTATGAGCAGCATATTGGCCCCTTAACGCCGATGATTGCTGACGCTCTGAAAGATGCCGAACACGATTATCCGGCAGGCTGGCCTGAAGAGGCGATCAGCATTGCGGTAGAATTGAATGCTAGAAATTGGCGCTTCATCCGGGCCATACTCGAACGCTGGAAGCGCGAAGGTAAACGTGAAGGAAAGCCGAATGAAACCACTCAGGAATCTGTTGGACGGGATGGACAGCGATTCGTCGGTGGACAATACTCAGATTTCATCGAACGCTGAGCCGGGAGACTCGCCCACCTGCCCCACATGCGGACTATCCAATATTTGCGGTGGGCTGGGCTATGTACGCTTTGATTTGCCAGTAGGCGATCCTAATTTTGGAAAGCTGTTCCGCTGCCCAAATTACCACGGCGCTGCAAACCCGGATCGCCGTGAAAAATTACGCAAGCTGGGCAATCTGGAAGTCTATCGCGATAAGACGCTGGATAACTTCAACGCCTCCGCTAGAGAGGCCTCATCTGCCCAGCAAGACTCATTAGCACGCGCCATGGAAGGGGTTCGCCAGTACGCAGAGAACCCACAGGGTTGGCTGCTGCTGGAAGGCCCCTATGGCTGTGGTAAAACCCATCTTGCGGCGGCGGTTGGCAATATGCGGCTGGATCGTGAAGAAGGCGTGATCTTCATCACCACGCCCGACTTGCTGGATTATCTTCGCCAAACTTACGGCAGCGCCGCAGAATCCGGCTACGATGAATTGTTTGACCGGGTGAAGAATGCGCCCATGCTGATTCTTGATGATCTTGGCTCAGAAAACCCCAGCGGGTGGGCGCAGGAAAAATTATTCCAACTGCTGAACCATCGTTACAGCTATTCACTGCCCACGGTCATCACTACCAATGCAGAACTGGGCGCGCTTGACCCGCGTATTGCCAGCCGGTTGCGTGATCTTGGCGTGATTCGGCGGATCGTGATCAATGCCCCGGATTACCGCTCTCCCGGCCACAGCAACGTAAGCGCGCTTTGGGATTTCTCGGTCTACCGCGAAATGACCTTTGAAAGTTTCGATCCACGCAGCGGGCTTTCGCTAGATTACCGGCAGAATCTGGAACGGGTGGGAGCAGCGGCGTGGGAATTTGCCGAAAATCCGTCTGGTTGGTTCTTCTTGATGGGCGAAAGCGGCACCGGAAAAACACACCTTGCGGCGGCCATCGCCAATACCTATCAGGCACGCGGCGGCAGCGCCATTTTTGTGACCGTGCCCGATCTATTAGATCACCTGCGCTTAACCTTTAACCCCGGCTCAAATGTCAGCTTCGATCACCGTTTTAACGAGGTGAAGAATGCCCCGATGCTGGTATTGGATGATCTTGGCACCGAAAGCGCCAGCGCGTGGGCAAAAGAAAAGTTGTTTCAAATTGTGAACCACCGCTACTTAACCCATATGGCGACAGTATTCACGACATCGAAAGAAATAGAATCGCTGGATTCACGTATTCGCACCCGCCTGATTGACCGCCGCATCTGCCGCATATACGCAATCACCGCGCCATCTTATGCGGAACGTCTGAATCAGCGGAAGTGAATTAGGGCATGACAACGACTTATCCGCCCTCCGCTGCGCTGACGGTGACTCCCTACAATAAACGCAGCCGCCATTTAGTGCGCGAACTGCTCTCGCGCAATTTTTATACCCATGTGCATTTGGACTGGCACGAGTCTGACCAGTGGATGGACTCCGAGCAGGCGATCATCCGGCTGGCATGGCTGAATAACAATCTAGTTGGCCTGCTGGCGCTCTCCGAACCCTTGCATGACACCTGCTGGGTGCGGCTGGCAGCAGTGCTTGACCACACCGACACCCATCAAGTCATATACGCGCTCTGGCAAAACGCCGAAATGGAATTACGCGAGCGCGGCGTGCGCCGGGCGGCCATGCTGATGATCCGGGATTGGGCAGCCCCCCTGCTTCAGCCATTGGGTTTCCGCTTTGAGGAAGAGATCGTCACCCTGCGCCATACCGAACGTATGGCACCTGAAGTTCCGATGCTCCCGGAAAACATCAGCCTGCGCGCGGCGCGCAGTGATGATGTTCCCGCCATGGCCGCCGTTGATCACCATGCCTTTATGCCGCCGTGGCAAATGGCCATCAGCGACATCCGCCAGGCGGAGCGTGTGGCCGCAAATTCGACGGTGGCTGTGCAGAATATCAACGGTCAGAATCGCATCGTCGGCTACCAGATGAGCACCCTCTATTTTGACGGCGCGCATCTTGCCCGGCTGGCAGTTGACCCGGCGGTGCAAAATCATGGTGTGGCTTCGGCGCTGCTGGCTGAACTGCTGCGTTATTTCAACCGCCGCGGGGTGTACGTGGTCACAGTGAATACCCAGGCCAGCAATCACGTTTCAAGGCATCTCTACAGCAAATTTGCATTTTATCCGAACGGTTATGACCTGCCGGTCTGGGTCAAAGATTTGAGCTAGGCCGTGCTGCGTGCATCACCCACTGCGCTGCCGTTATGACCCCAAACTATTCAGGGCAGCTTCAAACGCCTGCGCTTCGGCGGGCAGTAAATTCGCGTTCAATTGCAGCAGCACATTGCTATTGGTGTACACGTACACCACATCGCGGCGAGTTTCCGAATCTGCGCGCAAACGGGCGACAAAAGTGAGCCACGCCTGCATTTGTTCAGCGCTGTTGAAGAACAGCACCTGCCCTCCATCCGGCGCAATGCGATCAATAGCGAAGATATAGCGATCATTGAAAGTGAGCGGCGCATCACGCCCGGCGGTCATATCGCGCAGCATACTCTGCACCGGCAGCCCCGCCTGCGCGAACGCATCCCGCACATGCTGGATATTAAATTGAGCGAAGGGAACGGTTGTTGGCGCCGCAGAACCGGGCAAGTCGCACCCGCCCAGCACAATCACCGTTGCTATAAGCCCCGCGAACAGGTAACGTTTTAACATGGCGAACGCTCTCCAGTTTACAAGCTTATTGTAACAGAGCGCCGCATGAAGGCACTTAAAATATGACCGTGATTTATCACGAAGAAGATGGCAACCTGACGGCGCTGCAAGGCAAGCGCGTGAATGTTCTGGGCTATGGCAATATGGGGCGGCCAATCGCCTTCAACTTGCGCGACAGCGGCGTGAACGTCGTGGTCAGCGAACCACGTCCGGAGAAAATTTCGCAGGCCGAGCTAGAAGGCTTCCTCGTCAGGCCGATTGAAAAAGCCGCCGCCGAATGTGAAATTATCATGCCGCTGCTGCGCGATGAAGATATGCCCAAAGTCTATCTTGAGTCGGTATCACCTCATTTGCAGCGCGGGCAAACGCTCATCTTCAGCAGCGCCTACAATATCGCCTTCGGGTTCATCGAAGCGCCGCCTTTTGTGGATGTTGGTCTGGTTTCAGCAAAAACGTTGGGTCATGCAGTGCGCGAGCGTTTCGCCAATGGGCAGGGCTTCGCCAGCTTTGTGGCTGTCGCACAAGATGCCAGTCGTAATGCCTGGAATATCGTGCTGGCAGCGGCAAAGGCGATGGGCGCGCTGCGCGGCGGCGCTGTCGAAATTCGCTTTGAGCAAGAAGCAGAACTCGATCTCTTCGTACAGCAGGCCATTTTGCCCCTGTTCCATTCAGCGGTCATGCTGGCTGCGCGCCTGCTTATCGAAGACGGCTATCCGCCGGAAGCGGTATTCACTGAACTATATCTTTCCGGCGAAACCTCCGATTACCTGCGGCAGGTATCGCAGCGCGGCATCATGGGCGCGCTGCAACTCAATTCGCTGGTCGCCCAATTCGGTATGCTCAGCCGCTTTGATCGCTTCAACGATTTGAAGCTGGAACGAACGATGGAACTGACGCTGAACGATATTCGCAATGGGAATTTTGCTCAGGAATGGGCTAAAGAGTCCGGCTCAGATTATGCCCGTTTGCGGAAAATGTTGAAGCAGCGGCAGGCTATGGACATCTGGGAACTGGAACAGCAAACGCTGGAACTGCTGAACAGCGATGACTTCTCAGACAGGTAATCGCTTGAAACACTCCGCCGCAAAAAGGAGACCGCAAACTAACCGGGCTGAGCCGCAGAAACTAAATGCGGTCTCGCTTCCATGGCCAGCCGATTGGGCACAAATTTTCGGAGCAGAGCGTCCGCTCATCCTTGAAATCGGTTTCGGCACCGGCGTATTTCTACGGCATCTCGCCCAACAGCACCCTGAGTCCAACATCATTGGGCTGGAAATTTCAAACCAATGCCTACTCAAAGCCGAAAACATGATCGCCCGTGAGGGTTTTAATAATCTTCGCGTCATTCACAGCCGCGCCGAAACCGCGCTGCATCACCTGTTTGAGCCAACCACACTTTCGCAGGTGGTCATCAACTTCCCTGATCCCTGGTTCAAGCGCGACCACGTTCACCGCCGTCTGATGCAGCGCGACACGCTGAACGCCATCGTCAGCAGGATGCGGCCCGGCGCGATGCTTTATCTGGCAACCGATATTCTAGCCTATGCCGAAATGGCAGGCGAACTGCTGAATACCACACCGGGGTTGACCAATACCCTGCCCAGCACATGGGCAAACACGCTGCCGGATCGCGTCATAACCAAATATGAAGCCAAAGCCCGAAGCGAAGGCCGCGATTGCATGTATTTCGCCTACCAGCGCAACCATCAACCCGCGCCCGATGTTCCGATCATCGGAGAGATTGCCATGCCCCATATTGTGTTTCAATCGCCGCTGTCGCAAGATGAAATTCGCGTCGGGTTTGCGCCTTTCGACGCGCACGAAGGGGATATTTATGTCGGCTTTGGGGAAGTCTATCGCGGGCGCAGCGGCCTATTATTCGAGATTCACGCCGCCGAGCCAACCATTGACCAGCACGCCGCACTGCTGCTCACCCCGCATGGGCAGGGGCAGAACGAATACACCATCCAACTCTCCACCATCGGGCATCCGCGCCCCACTCAGGGCATCCACCTTGCCGTGAACGCGCTCCATCAATGGATCGCTGGTTTAAGCGAAAATACAACCGTGATTCAGCGAAAGCTGGCAGAATGAAGATCAGCCGTTGAGGGAAAATACAGTCCCTTCAGCTAACGCATTGGCTGAGGGGACTGAAAGACGGGGGCTATAAAGGCGTTCTACCGGAACAAAAACGGCAAAATCATAGACGGCGTAGGCATCGGCGTGGCCGTCGGCTCACGCAGCATGGATGCCAGTTCCGCGCCGCCAAGCACCGCGGCAAAAACGATCCCGAAAAGATACACCGTCGCCACGACCGTCAAAATGTAGCCGATCACCACAAAAAGGCCGTCGCGGGTGAGCATCCCAATCGCCAGAAACAGAATCGCTAGGCCGGGGAAGAAGTTTGAGAACGGGATGATCGGGAAGGGCAAAATCAGTACAAAGCCCGCCCACAGCAGCACAATGCCGTTGATGCGGTTAATAGTACCCTTATGCGTCAACGCTGGCAGGCGCGGGCGCAGAAAACGTTCGATTTTCTGAACAAGACCTGAACCCCGGCGCAAAATTGCCGCCAAAGTTTTACTGGGAATCGGGCGATCCAGTACAAAACCCGGCATCCACGGCAGCCGGTTCAAAATGACGCCCACGCCGATCAACATGATGATCAAGCCGAACACGGTGCTCACGCCGGGAATGGCCAGCGGTGTCATGAACGGCAGTACCATGATGATACACAGCAGCAAAATACCCTGTTCGCCAATTTCGGAGAGCAAATAGCGCACCGAGATTGACCCTTCAGGCAAACTATCGGCCACATCATTCAAGGTTTGCGTAAGTGGTTTGGCAGTGTCCTGAAAACGGACAGCATTCGATTGGGGCTGTTCAGCTTGCATCATACTCACTTTTGGTTTGTTCTCGACCAAGGATGTTATACACACATTACGCGGTATAGTATCACTACCGTTTCTATCATAATGGAAAGTTGGGGCGTATGCAGCGCCTAAATTCCTTAACGCAGGTGATGAGTGCTGCCTCTACCGTAGCCGATATCGCTCGTAAATCGGTACAGTATCGTTTCATGGCAGCCGATTCCATGACGCTGTACGTCCATATTGCAGGCGGGGCGCTGCATTTACATAGAACAGAAAGTAATGTCATCGAAATATCCGCCGCGCTGCAAGCGCCCTTTGCGTGGCGAATCGCCGCCGAACAGGATGATGCCGGTGTCTATTTTGTCGCCCTGCGCCGCGCCGTGATCGGGGGCATCGCCAGCGCCGCATTTACCCTGAGCGTGCCGCAGAGTGTCCATGTGATTTTACGGCTAGAACAGGCCGATTTTACGCTCGGCAATATCTCTGGAATGCTCGAAATTCCGCCTTCCAATGACGGTGAGATGCGCATCACATCCAGCGCGGCGGGGTTGTAAAGAACGTAACCGCTGAATTTTGTGACCGGTAAAAACGCACACCTTCTGGAAAAAAGACTTATGACTATTTCTGCTTCGCCAAATCGATTCTTGACCAGCACCGGAATCGAAATTTATCAGATTCCCGTTGAAGCCTTCCCCGGCTTTGGGGCTTACTGCTACCTGATACCGGGCATCAACGAGCCAACACTGATTGACACTGGCTCCGGGCTAGGCTCTAGCAACACAGATCTGCTCAGTGGGCTAAAGCAGCTTCCAGAGCTATTCGGCATCACCTTTCAAGTCAGCGATATTCGCCGCATCATCATCACTCACGGGCATATTGATCATTTTGGTGGACTGGGCTTCATTCAAGAATTGACCGGCGCGAAAGTGGGTATTCACCGGTTGGATCGGCGGGTGCTGGAATCCTACGAAGAACGGGTGATCGTCGCCACCAAAGACCTGCGGGTGTATCTGGAGCGCGCAGGGGTTGACCCGCAGCTCCGTAACGGCCTGATGGAGATGTACGGTTTCGCCAAACGCTCATTCCGTTCCGTTCCGGTGGATTTCCCGCTTTACGATCACCTCAACATTGATGGGATGATCTTCTATCACGCGCCGGGCCACTGCCCCGGGCAGGTGTGCATCTCCATTGATAACGTGTTGTTGAGCGCGGATCACATCCTCTCAAAAACCACGCCGCATCAATCGCCAGAGAGCATCACCCATTACACTGGTCTGGGGCATTATTTCGACGCGCTGCGATACATCTCTCATGTCCCCGGCGTTGAGCTGGCGCTGGGCGGGCATGAAGAGCCGATTCACGATGTTTATACCCGCATCAGCGATATTCGCGCCAGCCATGACCGCAAGCTAAACCGGGTGATGGACGCCATCAAAGCTGCCGGGCGACCCTGCTCCATCAGCGAAGTGGTACAGGCGGTCTACCCCGATAAACGCGGCTATGATTCGCTGCTAGCGCTAGAAGAAGCCGGCGCGCACGTAGAATATCTCTATGAACACGGCCATCTGGAAGTATCTAATTTAAAGCAGGTGGAACAGGAAGAGAATCCGGCGCTGTATTTCGACCTCGCCTAGCAAGATGGTGTTTTCATCCCTCATCTATAAATCCTGCGGGGCGGGTATGTTTGAATATAGCCGGCGCGTTTCCTCTCACTCCGCGAGCTGCTTCATCGTTCGGTAAAGGCGGGGCGCGTCGTTCATGATCACCCCCGGATCGCTGCGCCATGCGAACTTTTCGCCAACCCCGCCGTATTCAAACGCGACGATCCATGGCGCGGCGGCTTTACCCTGATGAATTTCGCCTATAAACCATTCATAATGTGCCCAATCTTCATCGCTCATCGCCAGATGATCGCGCTTTTGCCCGTTTACAACCCCGATGCCGGTAACATGTAACTCGCGCAGGCGCTCCAGCGGCAGCGATTGCACATAGGCTTCAGTGGTGGTTCCCAGCGCTTCAGCCGCCAGCGCCGCGTGCGATAAATCGAGCAGAAAATTGATACCCGTCGCCTGTATCACCCGCCGAAAAATATCTGGTTCGCTGGTCACACGAACCGTACGCGCCTGCGGTTTCCGCACGAAACGCCCGCGATAAGGCACATTTTCAAGGATCACCCGCTCTGCGCCCACGCGGTGTACCGCAACGGCAATATCCCGCACAACCTGCTCAATGACTTGATCGATCTGCCCCGCAGTCAGGCGGTTGTTCTGCCAGCCGTAGTCACTCAGATGAACATCTGGATGCAAATTCAAGTAAGGGGTGCCGGTCATGGCGATCTGGCTGACAATTTCGCCCCAATCGCGGTGTACAATCGAACCATCGCCCACCTTCAAATCGAAATGGACGTAAACCGGCGCGATCTGGATGGCCTCGGCAATCAACCAATCCCAATTCGGGCATTTGAACCGGTCAACATGGATCGCGCCAAGCTGAAGCAAAGATGCGGCCTGCGGGGAATAATTGATCGCAAACTGCATATGCAGCCTTTCAAGCGAACGACGCTGAAATTATGATGAACGATTTTACCGCAGACGCGCTGAACCGCCTGAATCAAACATTTTACGCGCAGGTGGGCGAATCCTTTGATGCCACTCGCGGGCAGGCGTGGCGCGGCTGGCAGCCGCTTCTGCAATATCTACATGCGCCGCTAACAGTATTAGACATCGGCTGTGGCAATGGCCGCTTTGCCCTATTTCTGGCGGAATCGCTGCCCGAAGATGCCCCGATTCGCTATATCGGTGTAGACAGCAGCGCCTACCTACTGGATCGGGCGCGTGAAAGCTGCGAGCAGCACGGGCGGCTGCAAACACAGTTCATTCAGGGTGATATTGTGAGCGGAGAAATTCCGGAAATTGAGGCTGACTGCGTAGCTTTATTCGGAGTCTTGCATCACATCCCCGGCAGAGATCGCCGGTTGGCCTTGGTACAAACATTAGCTAAACGTGTGCGCCCCGGCGGAATATTGGCGTTTGCCTGCTGGCGCTTCTACGAATACGAGCGCTTCCGCAAGCACCTCCAGCCAATGCCCGAAGGCTGGCAAGTGGAAGCTGGCGATTATCTGCTGAATTGGGGAAAGCATGAAACCGCGCTGCGCTACTGCCACTACGCTGATGATGCCGAAATAGCTGAACTGGTCAAAGCAGCGGGATTAAATCAAATTGCTGCTTACCGCGCCGATGGCTTCTCGAATGCCATCAACGCTTACCGCCTGCTTCGCCGCGAATCGCCGCCGTCAGTTCGGAGGCCGTAGGCGCGTAATTGCCCACCCGCTGCACCACCAGCCCGCTGGCGATATTAGCCAGCATGACCGCCGCTTCAGGGGACGCGCCAGACGCCAGCGCCAGCGTCATCACCGCCACCGCAGTATCGCCCGCGCCTACCGTATCATACACTTCGGAAATCGCCGGCGCCGGGCAAAGCAGCGTTTCTTCCGCCGTTGCCAGCGTCGCCCCCAAAGCCCCGCGGGTGATCACCATGCAGCATTTCAGGCTGAACAAATCGAACAATTCGCGCGCCGCTTCCTCAAAATCTTCATCGCTTTCAAGCACGCGCCGCAAATAAGCCTGCGCTTCATCGGCGTTGCATTTCAGCGCGTCGAAGCCCGTATACTTATCGAACTGCCCCTGTGTATCTGCAACTCTTAACGCCGCATTTTCGCTCGCGCGAATGATCGTCGGCGTGTTCAAGCCTAACTGGTAATCCGAAAACAGCACCGCGCTCGCATCTGGAAGTTGTGCCGCCAGCATATCCGCGATCTGAGTTTCGGTCTCAATGCTCAATAATCCACGCGGCAGCCGATCCATTCGCGCCACCTGCTGCGGAAACCGCAAGCCCATCTGCGCCATCACCCGGGTTTTCACGGTGGTTTCATGTTCCGGGGTGATCAGCACCGCCTGCGTATTTACGCCGCGCGCTTCAAGGGCTTCCCGCAGTGCTGAACCTTCGCGATCTGCGCCGATCACCCCCACCTGTAGCGCCAGCGCCCCCAGCGCCGCGATATTGACCGCCGGGTTCGCCGCGCCGCCGGGAATTTCACGCCGGCTTTCAAATTCCAGCACCGGCACCGGGGCTTCACGGCTGATGCGTGTCGCCTTGCCAATTAAATATTCATCCAGAATCACATCTCCGACGACGGCGATTCGCTGCGCCGAAAAATGTGCGATCCACTCTAACAGCATTTCAGAACGGGCGGTCATTTATTTCGCTCCGCGCCAGATCACCGCCGCCACAAAACGCGGCAGCCGCATCATGCGCTTAATTCGCCATGGCTGAAGCATCAGCCGGTACAACCATTCTAACCCCAAACGCTGCATCCAAACCGGCGCGCGCGGGATGATTCCGGCGATGAAATCGAACGAGCCGCCCACCCCCATTGCCATCGCCACTTTCAAGCGCGGCGAATTTCGAGCGATCCATTTATCCTGCTCCGGCGCGCCATAAGCTACAAACAGAATATCCGCGCCGCTGCCGTTCACCCGTTCCACAATGCTCGCCTCTTCTTCAGGGCGCGGGCTGCCGCCGTAAATTCCGACGATCTGCAAGCCGGGGTAGCGCGCCCGCAAAATATCAGCCGTTTTTTGCGCCACACCCTCGCCCGCGCCTAACAAAAACAGCCGCCAACCTTCTTTCGCGGCGCGCTCAGCGATGATCGGCACGCCGTCGGAGCCGGTCACCCGTTCCGGCAGCGGGGTCTTTAAGCGTTTCGCCGCCCACAATAACCCGATGCCATCCGGCACCGTCAGGCTGGCACGGCGCAGAATACTTGCGAAATTGATATCGCCCCGCGCGATCATGATGAATTCGGGGTTAATCGTACACACATGATGCAGGCTGCGCGGTGTCTCTTGAACCCACATGCTGATCAATTTCAGCCAGTCGTTATAGGTGATCGGGCTGACCGGCAGTCCGAGGATCGAAATCGGCGTCATCGCCTGCTTGACCATCGGGCGATGGCTCGCGTAATCAGGCAGCCCCGCCAGAATGCGCCCTTCCAGCAGTTCCACCGCCGCCGCATAGACTCGCGCCGCCTCAATCATCATGATGCAGGTTCTAGCCGCGCAGCCTTCGCGCAGGCCGGTGGTATGGTCAATATAGCTGCACGGCGAACATTCTGGCGCGCCGCGGACGATCGCTGACGGCGATTCTGGCGTCCATGGCCCCCATGCTGCGGCATTTCCTGGCCCGAAAATAGCAACCAGCGGCGCGCCCGCTGCCGCCGCGAGATGCATCACTCCGCTTTCCGCGCCGATGAACACGTCCACGCGTTCCAGCACCGCCGAAAGCTGTGGCAGCGTGGTTTTGCCCGACAGATCGAGAAATGGCACCTGTAAATGGGCGATGGTCTCAGCCGTATTATCACCCGTCCCGCCCACCAGCACGATGCGCGCGCCGCGCTCTTGATACAGGCGGTTGGCGACTTCTGCGAAGCGCTCCGGCAGCCAGCGCCGCGCATAGCTGTCTCCGCCGCCGCCGGTGTGCATCACCGCCAGCGGGTATGTATCGCCCAATTGTTCCCGTGCCCATGCGCGATCCACCTCATTGACGACCACCCCCGCCTTTCGCGGCGAAGCATCTGCGCCCGCCAGCGCGGCCAGTTTCAGCCAGTATTCGGCGTTATGCAGCGCCCCGAAGCCATCATCGGGAATGCTGCCGGTCAGAAATGGAGCACGGCCATTCTGCAAGCCAATTCGCGTTTTGCTGGCGGCGGCTTTCGCAATCGCATTAAATTTCAAAGCGCCGGCGCGCGTGGTGAAGTGATGAAAAAAGATCGTGGTATCGTAATTGCCAGCACGCAGCCGCTTAAATAATCCCGCCAGCATCCCGAACTGTTTGAGGCCAGAATCCCGGCGCAGCGTAATGATCTCGTCTACCAGCGGCCCGCCCTCAACCAGCGGCGCAGCATGCGGCGTGGTCAGCAGCGCAATATGTGCGTCTGGCAGCGCGTCACGCAGGGCGGCCAATGCCGGAGTGGTTAGCACCAGATCGCCCAGATCGGCAATCTGCACGGCTAAAATACGTCTGGCTGTCATGCCATCCCCTGTAGCAGCGCGTCTAATGCCGACTTTGCCGCCGATTCCCACGTAAACTGCTGAATCCGCTGGTATCCTTTTGCGATCATATCTTCGCGCAGCGCCCGATCTTCATACACGCGGCGCATGGCATTTGCGATCATCTCAATCTCCAACGGGCTAACCAGCAGCGCCGCGTCCCCGGCAAGCTCCGGTAGGCTCGACGTATTGCTGCAAATCACCGGCGTACCGCAGCCCATTGCCTCCAACACTGGAAAGCCGAAGCCCTCATAAAGTGAAGGGAAAACCAGCGCCGTCGCCCCGCTGTAGATCGCGCCTTTGTCGGCATCCTCCACGTAGCCGGTGATGATCACGTTCTCGATGCCTTCCACCCATCCTGGATCGAACAGCCAGCCCTGCGCGCCTGCCAGCACCAGCGCCATCCCGCTCTCCGGGTGTTCCCGCTTGAACTGCCTGAAGGCTTGCGCCAATCGCGCGATATTCTTCCGCGGTTGCAGCGTGCCTAAAAACAGAAAGTAGCGTTCAGGCAAATTGTATTTTGCGCGCACCCTCTCTAAGTCACCAACCACTGGCACATCCACGCCCGGATAGACCACGCGGATCTTATCCGGCGGCGTTTTATAGAACCTGTTCAAATCATCCGCCGTCGCCCGGCTATCTGCCAGCACCACTCGCGCGCGGCCTGCGCTGTAACGTGTGGTCAAATTCAGATAAGCGCGCTGGCGCGGCGGATGCGCCTCCGGAAAATGTTTGTAGCCCAGATCGTGAATCGTCACTGCCGCGCGCCCGCTGAAGGCAAACGGCAGTGTATGCGCTGGCACCCACACCAGATCGAACCGTTCGCGCATCAGTTCAGCCGCGAAACGCGCATGCGTCCACGCCCGCGCAAACGGAATCACTCTTGTCGTCAATTCAGGCTGTCCGGCGAATAAATTGGGCGGAGGCGTGTCGCGGAAAAATAGAGTAACTGCAAACGGTAGGTCAAGTTGAAGTAGAGCGCGGATCATTTCCAGCGCATAGCGTTCGGTGCCGGTCACCCGCGCTGAAGTCGTCCGGCTGGCATCAATCGCAAGGCGCAATTTAATTCCGGCGGCGCACGACCAGCGGCAGCACCCAGAGGATGATCAAAATCACCAGCACCACCGGCGCAAAAGCCGCAGCCGTCGCAATTGCTGTAGGCGAAAAACTCATATTGGTCATGATCAGCCCGAAAAGCCCGGCGAAGATCAGTAATATGCCGACGGTGACGATCCGCCGATCCAATGGCCGTCCAATCACCGCCGAAATCAACGCAGCCGCCCCGCCGCCAACGATGAACAGCGGCCAGCCGCGTACCAGATCAATCAGATCAAACTGCACCGCTGCCAGCACCACTGCTGCGCTTGAGAATATCAGCAGCGCAAAAAACAGGCTGCCTCTGCTCCACCGCCCGCTGCCCAGCCAGTGTGCCAGCAAAGTCAGGGTGATGCCGCCCAATACCGCCGCCGCCACCAGCCATGTATCCGGCGGTGAGCCAGAAGCATGGGTCAGCGTCAACCACGCCCCCAGCACGATCAGCACCAGCCCCGCAGCCACCGACCCCGGAGATCCCGGTCGCCAAACATCAAAACCCGGCATTGCCAGCGCTGGCTGATAGTCAGCCCGTTCGTATAATGAAGGAAGCCCTCTACGCGCCGGGCGTTCCATCACTTCAATATCCGGCACTGGCTCAGGCTCGGCCAATTGCCCGGCGATCAGGGCGTTAAGCGCGGCTTCCGCGTCGAAATCCGACTCGAACAGCGCCTGCGTTTGCGCGGCGAAGCCTTCCAGCCCCGAAGCAGTACCGTCGCCAAAAATATCGTTCGAAACCTCGACAGCGCCGGGAATCGTCTCGATTTCCGCTTCGGGCATCGAGTCCTCAAGTACATCTGCCGCCGATTCAAAATCAGCAGATGCAGTTTCCGGCATATCTTCCGGGTCAGAAAAAAGTTCGCGCTCAGAGTCATTCATAACGCCGTATTGTGTCCGTTTTTGAACAGCGGCGCAAGGTCTTGTCAGGCTAGGCGACGGCAAGTATAATGCAGCCTCAAAGCGGCGACGTGGCCAAGTGGTAAGGCAAGGCTCTGCAAAAGCCTGATCACCAGTTCGAATCTGGTCGTCGCCTCAACAAAAAACGGGTATCCTCTATAGTGGATGCCCGTTTTGATTCTGGAAACCATAGTGGCTCAGCCGCAAAACCCGACGCCAGAACGCAAACCCGACGGCGAAGCCTCTCGCCTGACCAGCCTCAACACGCAAAAACCTATCCTACCGCCAATTCCTAACTATACCCTATCCAGCGAATGCCCCGCTTGTGGCGGCGTTACCATACGCCGCGCCTGCAAAGTGCATTGTCAACGCTGCGGCTTCACGTGGGATTGCAGCGAGTTGTAGATCTCAGGCAATCCAGCGCCACGTCACGAAGCGGCTCAGAAAGAGCAGCGCCAGCCCGGCGCTGATGGCATACACCACCGCCTGTTTCCACGGGCGATCCAGCCAGCGCGCGATCTGCACATAAAACGGAAATATCACACCACCAAAACGCGGCATGCCGACCAGAGATCCAGAAGCTATCGGGATCAGGGTGGCGAACAGCGCATAAATCCCCCATGCCTTCTCGCGCCATTTCCATGTAATCCACGCCCCCAATGCCAGATACGCCGCCGCCGCAATCAAATCCAGCCATGAAGGATACCAGCCAAACAGCGCCACCGGTTCACGGGTGTAAATCAAAATCGAATCCAGTATTGACGAAGATCGCCCCCAAATGCCCTCATAGGCGCTGAAAAAGGCCAGCGGCTCGCCCACAACTAGGCCAGCCCCCAGCACATAGGCGGCAAACACTGCCCCCGGCAGCAGCGCCAGAACCGCCCTGATTCGCAGCGTCATCCCACGGTGTTGCTGCCACACCCACCACAGCAGCGCTGGTACCAGCGCCACGCCCACCGAGCGCGTCAAGCAGGCGAGGCACGCGGCGAAGATCGCAAGCATGAATTGATTACGATCCAGCAGCCAGAAGCATAGCAGCACCCAGAATAGAAACAACGATTCGGTATACACGCCGGCGAGGAAGATCGCCGCCGGCGAGATCAGCAGCAAAATCACCGAGCGCAGCGCCACTGAAGCGCCAAACCGCCGGTGTGCCAGCATGTACAGCAGAAAACAGCTTCCCAGCAGCGCCAAATTTGAAACTATCAGCCCGCCAACCGTCGCGCAGGTACTCAAATACGGCGACCACACACAGCCCGCCCCGCTGATCCCGCTGGCCAGCCGTGTTAGCAGCGGGTAAACTGGCAAAAAGGCCATATCTGCTGAAGGCAGTCGGGTTTCCAGCCAGTCATACCCCTCAATCGCAATTGTGGCGTAAAAGCCCGCATCCCAGCGATACCACATATCCAGCGCCGGGCCGCCATCCAGCAGATGCTTGTATTCATCGCCTTCAACGCTCTCCAGAAAGCGCAGCGAAACCGCGCCCGCGCCAACCAGCGCAGCCCGCGTGACGACGAACAAAATCAGGATGATCAGCAGGTGTTTTCGAGTCATCGTCTTTCACTCAGAATCCAGAATTTTCCCTCACAGCCGCTTCTTCGCCTCATTCTGCACCATCGAAATGATGCCCATCAGGCCAGCCCCCTTGCCCATCGAAAGTTCCTTGCCGAACAGCTTAAAGACTATATCCGTCGGCAGGTGGGCAATCTGCTCCAGCGGCGTGCCCTCCAGCGTTTCAGCCAGGATCACCGCCATCGCCATCGCCGAAAGCCCCTGCGGGTTCAGCACATCAAAATAGAATTTCAGCGTGCCATCCGCCTGATCCACCGCCCACACAAAAGCATCACTCTCGCAGGCCGGGGCGCGGCGCTCCTCAGCATAAGGTTTCACAGCGACGCTTTCCGGCACGCGCACGCTGTCAAAGCGATCCGCCGTCTCGATCAGCACTTCCTGCCGCTCAAAACGATCCGTAATCGAGTCAATTTCGGCCACAACTTCGGCCAGCTTTTCAGGAAGTTCACGCATCGTTATTTCTCAATCGGCACATCTACCAGGTTGCCCCATTCGGTCCAACTGCCATCGTAATTCCGCACATTCGGGTAACCCAGTAAATGGGTCAGCACAAACCATGTATGACTGCTGCGTTCGCCAATCCGGCAGTAGGCGATGATATCGCCATCCGGTTCAAGTCCCTGCTCGCCCTCGTAAATCTGGCGCAGTTCTTCCGCCGATTTGAAGGTGCCATCGTCCGGGTTGACCGCCCGCGACCACGGAACATTCTTAGCGCCGGGAATATGCCCCCCGCGCAGCGCGCCTTCTTGAGGGTATTCCGGCATGTGCAGTTTTTCGCCGCTGTATTCCGCCGGGCTGCGCACATCCACCAGCGGTCCGCCCGCTTCCACATGGCGCAGCACCGCATCCCGAAAAGCGCGAATATGTGCGTCATCTCGATCTGGTGCGTTGTAGGCAGTGGCCGGGTACTGCGGCACAATCCGATCCATCGGGCGGCCTTCTTTTTCCCACTTGGCGCGCCCACCATCCATCACTTTGGCGTTGCCATGGCCGAACAACTGGAACACCCAGTACGCATAAGTCGCCCACCAGTTGTTCTTGTCGCCATAAAAGACCACCATCGTCTCCGGCGTCACACCAATCCGGGACATCAACGCTTCAAAACTGGCCTTCTTCAGGTAATCACGGCGAATCGGATCATTCAAGTCTAGCGTCCAATCTACCTGCACCGCGCCGGGAATATGCTTTGACGGATACAGCAGCGGATCCTCATTAGACTCAATCATCCGAATATTCGGGTTATGCAAATGCTCCGCGACCCACTCTGTAGAAACCAGCACATCGGGGCGCGCATAGCCCCGTTCTGAAATTGGCGATGACATTCACGCCCTCCTTAAATTTATTGTCCTCAGACACAGTGTAGCCGCCCCGAACGCCCCGCACAATGTCCAGTCGGGGGGCCTCCAAACCCCTAAAGCTTGGGGGGCGCAAGCGGCAGAAATCGGCCTAGTGTTGTCCCGCATGGCTCGCCCGATCATCTCGTCAAGTCGCAAGCAGCAGAGAATATTTCCGGGCAAGAGAGCGATTAACATCCCTCGCTCACTATGCTTCGCTTCCCTATTTCCGATGGGGTGGGGCCAAGGAGAAACATCATATGACAGCCGCCATCATTCAAACGCGCGGACTTACCAAATCCTATAAAGGCGGGAAAAGTAAGTTCGCTCTGCAAAATCTCGATCTGGCCGTCGAGAAAGGCGAAATCTTCGGCTATTTGGGGCCGAATGGCGCGGGCAAAACCACGACCATCAAGCTGCTGCTAGATTTAATTCGCCCCGAAAGCGGCAGCGCCTCACTTTTCGGATTAGACGCGCGCGCATCCAGTGTCGAAATTCGCAAACGACTCGGCTATCTGCCCGGAGATCTAAACCTCTGGAAGAATCTGAGTGGGCAGCATGTAATTCGTTATTTCTCGTCTGTGCGCGGAACGCCGATTCCTGACTACGCGAAAACGCTGATCGAGCAATTAGAGTTTGATCCCACCAAAAAAGTGCGTTCGTATTCTACCGGCAACCGCCGCAAACTGGGTCTGATTCTGGCGCTGATGCACCGCCCTGAACTGCTGGTGCTGGACGAACCGACCAATGGCCTCGATCCACTGGTACAGCAAATATTCATGGGTTTAATGCGTGAGGCACAGGCAAATGGTCAGACCGTTTTCCTCTCGTCACATCTGCTGAATGAAGTGCAGGCCATCTGCGACCGCGCCGCGATCCTGCGCGATGGGCGGCTGCTTTCTGTACAGCGCATAGATGAATTGAGCAGCAGTGGTTTCAAGTATGTGAAACTGACTTTGCGCGATCCGCAGCCCGCCTTGATACTAGCGAATGTTGCTGGCGTTGAAGATATTCAGGTAGATGGCAGCCAGATCAGCCTGCGCTTAACGGGTGATTTTGACCCGCTGCTGCGGGCTTTGAGCGGCTATTATGTGGTCAACATGCACGTACAAGAGCCAACACTCGAAGAAATTTTTCTGACCTACTATGGTGATCGGCTGGCAAACGGCAGCGCCAGAAATCGCCAGCCCACCCCGGAGGCGAAATAATCATGGTCGGCGCAATCTTCGCTGAAACGCTCCGCCGAAGCTGGAAAACGGCCCTTTACTGGGGATTGGGCATCGGTTTCATGGCATGGCTGCAAATCATCGTCGTGCAGGATACCACGCTGATCACTCAGACTGCTGAACTTCTGGAAAGCGTACCCCCATTCCTACTGCAAATGTTTGGCGGAACCTCCGACATGCAGTTTCTTGCCACGCCCGATGGCTACCTTGCGCTCCAATTCTTCGGTTTCATTCTATTGGTGTTCGCCTTCTATGCGGCCGTCGCCGGGCTGAACATCACCGCCAATGACGAAGACTCAGGAATCATGGACATATTCCTCAGCCTTCCCGTGGTTCGCTGGCAGTTGGTACTCACCAGAGTGCTGGCCTTCGCCCTGCTCTCTGCGCTGGTGATCGGAGTCACGCTCACCTGTATGCTGATCGGCTTTGCCATGGTGCCGGGTATATTCAACGTAGAACATATGATACTGGCGACCTTCAATATCCTGCCCGCTACGCTGGTGGTACTCACCTTCACCACCATGGCCGCCGCGATCATTCAGCGTAAAAGCGGCGCCATGGCGCTCACCGCCGCATTCATCATCGGCAGTTACATGCTCGATTTTCTGGCGAAAGCTGCGCCGGATACCATACTCGGCACCTTACAAAAGCTGTCCTTCTTCGCCTACTACGACAGCGCATCGGTCGTTCAAAACGGGCTTTCACCGGTCAACATCCTGATCTTACTGGCCGCCTCCGCCATTTTTGCGACTGTCGCCATGTGGCGCTACCAGCACCGGGATATCGGCCTATAAGCCGCACCCGGCATTTGCTCATGCTGCTAGCGCACAGCTAAAATGGAGTTGTGTGTTTTGATTTGGATGGCACGATGCTCAAACAACTCCGTCTGCTTGGCTTGATCACATTTTCGGCATGCTTGATCGCATTACCAGCGGTTGCACAAACGCCTAATAATCCGGCGGGGTGGATTCCAGAAGATTTCGCCGGTTTCATCCGCGTAGATATGACCGATGCCCGTTCAGCGCTGGAATCGCTCAACATCGCCACCTTCGTCGCCAGCATTTTACAGCCAGGGCGGGTGCAGTTCACCGGCTCGCAAACACTCGATACCTTTTTCCCGCTGGCCGTGCTTGATCTGGAAACGGCCAGCTTTAACGATCTGGTTTCCGGATGGCTGGGGCGCGAAATCATCATCGCCTATCCTGCGCTCGATCAGCAGTTCGTTTCAGAACAACCGCTGCTCATCCTTCCCACCCGCGATTCATTCCGCGCCGCTGGCGATCTCTCCCCCGCCATTCAGGCGCAAGACTTCCTTCAACGCGAAACCCGTAACGGCGCGACGATCTATCATGGCGATCAGGTGACGATTGCGTTCACGCCTTCGGTGGTGCTGCTCGGCTCCTCTGAAGCGGTAGACGCCGCGCTGCTCACCGGAGCAGGTGAAGCGCCGGCCCTAATTTCCGGAGAAACCTATCAAATCGTCATCGGCGCGCTGCCTGAAAATGCGGTCATGACCGCTTATCTTCAACAGGAAAGCGCCGCGAATGCGCTAAATTTTGTGCTCAACGGCGGTCATGGTCGCGATCTCGTCTCTGCCATGGGCGAATCGTTGGGCGATTCTCACCAATTCGCGGCGGCACTAGCCTCCAGCGGCGTAGATGCATTCGGCGCTGCGTTGAACCCGCTTACGCTGTTCAATACATCGCTTGAACTGCACGCCGTGGCGCATTTCCCTGATGACCTGCAGGCGCAATCTGCTCCCATTGATCCGCAGCTAATCAATTTTGTACCCCGCAGCGCCATGCTCGTGCATTCTGGAAGTGATGCTCAAAATGCGTTGCAATTCGCCCTGAATATGCTGCCGTTGACGAATTTCGCCGGTGTCGCCCTCAGCAGTTTTCCGGTCAACCCCGCTCCGGCAGCCAGCCAATCGCTAATTCCCACGCCCGGCGCCGAAGATATTCACAACGCGATTGAAAGTTTCAGCGCATCGCTAGAGGCAGCATCTGCTATAAATCTTGACTCGCTCTTGGCGCAGTTCTCCGGCAGTTATGCTGCTGCGTTGTTACCCCGCCCGAATAACCCATTGCCGGTATTAAACACGCCAACCGACGGCCTGTTCGTGGCACAAGTTGAAGATAGTTCAACTGCTATCGCGCAAATTCGGGAAATTATCGAAGTACTAACCCTACAGTTTCTGGTAGAGAGCGGCAATGGCGGTCAAACTATCTATGCGCTGCAAGACCCCATGACCGGCCAATCCCTTCTGGCATTGACCGCCGTTGACAATATTCTGGTGGTTGGCACAGGCGATGCAGTGGATGCGGCGCTTCGTGCCGATGCGGGAGATAACCGGCTGATCCGCGAAGATCGCTGGCAAAGGCTGGCGCGAGAAGGCGCTCCGCAGTGGTATTTCGACGTGGATGCCCTCTATAACGTGATATCGCCAACGGCGGGCGGCCCGCAGCCCGTGCCAGTCAACCAGATCGCCATACGGCAAGAAGAACTGGGCGGCCAGCTGATCCGATTCGTCCTTACCGCGACGCTCTCGCTCACGTAACCTGCGAGCATAAACAGCAGGGGCATTCCCGCTGTGGCCCATCCGCCTTACTCCCCCCCCAAATCTGCCTTCGCCCCCGCAGTTGCAGGTTTGAATGTACAAACATGATAACAAACTGCCTCATAGCGACGCCTCATGCAGCATCCGCGCTTATTTTCAGGAGAACACACACAGTCTCCCGCTAACATGACGTTATTGTTGCAACCCCCCGAAATACGCTAAAATCTCAGTCTACGCCCTAACTCCATTGTGAGTATGGTCGCTATCTCAAAGTTGTATCTTAGATATTCATGGAGGATATAGAAAAATGCTTCGCAAAATTCTCGTTGGCGCAGGAATGGCCGCGCTGGTAATCATGCCAGGGCTGGCTGTATCGGCACAAAGTGAAGTGACTTCCGTCTGCCTCGTAACAGACGTAGGCCGTGTAAACGATGGTACCTTCAACCAGTATGCATATGAAGGTATGATGCGTGCCGCAGAAGAATTTGATCTGGACTCAACGTTCATTGAAACACAAGCTCAGACCGATTACGCCTCGCACCTGGCCACCTGCGTTGCCGACGAATACGATGTCGTGGTCACCGTCGGCTTCCTAATTGGCGATGCGACCCATGCCGCAGCCGCAGAAAACCCGGACACTCTGTTCATCGGTGTTGACCAGTTCGTCGCTGAGCCGCTGCCCAACTATGTTGGCTTGCAGTTCCGCGAAGATCAGGGTGGTTTCCTCGCTGGCGCGCTGGCAGCCCTCATGACCGAAAGCGGAACCGTCGCCGGTGTATACGGCATTGATATTCCGCCTGTCGTGAAGTTCCGCAACGGCTATGAGCAGGGCGTCGCCTTCATTAACGCTGAAGATGGTACCTATGTTCAGGCGCTTGGCGTCTATATTGACAGCTTCACCGCCCCGGATCGCGGCGCAGCAGCAGCCGAACAGTTCATGGGCGAAGGCGCAGATGTGATCTTCGGCGCTGGCGGCCCCACCGGCTCTGGCGCGATTGCTTTCGCTGCCGGCGAAGGTGCCTATGTCATCGGCGTTGACCAGGACGAGTTTTTCACCACCTTTGGTGGTGGCGAAGCGCCCGGCTCCGAATTCCTGATCAGCAGTGCAGTGAAGCGCGTGGATAACGGCGTGTTCGATATGATCGCCGCCGCCGTCAACGGCGAAGCTTTCCCCGAAGTAGGCATGCACGTGCTTTCGGTTGAGAACGATGGCGTTGGTTTTGCGCCCCCGCATGATGCCGAAGTTCCCGAAGAAGTGACCGCCCGTATGGAAGAAATTTTGGCTGGTTTGGTAGATGGCAGCATCGAAACTGGCGTAGACCCGGCAACCGGCACTCTGCTCAGCGAGATGGAAGCCGAAGCAACCCCCGAAGCGACCCCCGCTTCGTAAGCATCTCTGTATCACACAAATAAAAAGCGGGGGTCGCATATACGCCCCCCGCTTTTTGATTTCATTGTGCTGGATGACGACTGCCTTACTTCGCGTACTCTACTGCGCGGCGCTCCCGGATAACCTGTACTTTGATCTGGCCAGGATACTGCATGGTCTCTTCAATCTTCTTGGCAATCTCTTTTGAAAGCCGCACTGCTTGTAAATCATCCACAACTTCAGGGCGCACAATAATGCGTACTTCACGCCCGGCCTGCAGCGCATAGCTCTGATCAACGCCCTCAAAGCTGTTGGCAATTTCTTCAAGCGTGCGCACCCGCCGCACATACGATTCGAGGCTTTCACGACGCGCACCCGGCCGCGCACCCGAAATCGCATCCGACGCTTCAACGATATACGACTCGATAAATTCCTGCTCTACTTCATGATGATGGCTGGCGATGGCATTAACCACTTTGGGATGCACACCGTAACGCTTGGCTAGGTCGGCGCCGATCTGCGCGTGCGTGCCTTCCACCTCATGATCCACCGCTTTACCGAGGTCGTGCAGCAAACCGCCCGCCTTGGCAATCATCACATCCGCGCCAAGCTCCGCCGCAATCATGCCGGCAATATGCGCCGTCTCAATCGCATGGGCATGTTGATTCTGCCCGTAGCTGGTGCGGAATTTCAGCCGTCCCAGCAGCTTCAGAATCTCAGGGTGCAAGCCCACCACGCCGGTTTCATAGGCCGCGCGTTCGCCTTCCTGCCGGATGACCGTCTCAACCTCGGCGCGCGCATCTTCAACCAGCTTTTCAATGCGTGCCGGGTGAATACGACCATCCGTGACCAGCTTAGCCATCGTACGCTTGGCAACCTCGCGGCGTACCGGGTCAAAACTGCTCACGGTAATCGCTTCTGGCGTATCGTCTACCACTACATCTACGCCCGTTGCCAGTTCAAAGGCGCGAATATTGCGCCCGTTGCGGCCAATGATGCGCCCCTTCATTTCATCGCTTGGCAGCGGAATCACGCTGACCGCGATTTCAGAAACATGCTCGGATGCCAGCCGCTGAATAGCCAGCGAAATAACTTCGCGTGCGCGGTTATCAGCTTCTTCGCGCGCCTCTGCTTCAACCTGCCGGATGATGCGCGCCATATCATTTCGCGCTTCTTGTTCGGCAAGCCCCATAAGTTCCGTTTTCGCTTCATCTATCGTCATCTGGGCGATGCGTTGAAGTTCCTCGGCGCGTTCTTCCTGCAATTTCTCCAGATCCGTCTGTTGTTTATCTAAGCGGCTCTGGCGTTTATTCAGATTTTGTTCGCGCTGCTCCATCCGTTCATAACGTTTATCAAGGTCTTCACGGCGGCGCTGTAAACGCTCATCTTCTTTGTCTAACTCGCGACGGCGGCGTATTGCATTCTCATTGGCTTCATCAGTGATGCGTTTGGCCTGCTGCTCAACTTCGCGCTGCTTGCGCTGCGCCTCTTCGTTGGCAGCTGCCGTAATCTGCCGGGCTTCGTCTTCAGCCGCCCTACGACGGCTGTTGCCCTGCCGATTCTGCATAAAAAGAAGACCACCTACGCCCACCGCCACGCCCACGACTAAACCTATCAGGGCTGCGATGAATTCCATATTTATTGCGGCGTTTTCCCGGTACTGAGGGCTGTCCGCTTCCTCCTTTCTAGCGAAACTTCGGTTAGGTCTTACCTATCTTCAGTCCAATCACGGTCTGCGTCTTTGCCTTCGGTGTCTTCGCGAAAGAACGGTTCATCGCCAGCGTCCACTTCTTCAAAGATCTGCTGGATTGCTTCTCGCGTTGTCGAGGGTGAAAAGCCCTTCCTCGCAAGCTGCGCGGTCAGTTTCTTCCGCGCCTCAGATCGCGTTAAGCCGCGTACACGGCGCAAATGCTTGCGCGCCGCCTCAACGGCAGTAGCGGTCTCGTCCTGATCATCCAGCACATCATCAATAATGGTCCCGGCAATGCCCTTCTGGCGAAGTTCATAACGTAGCGCCCGTGTGCCTAGTGGCTTGGACGCATTACGTTCCTTCACCCAAAATTCGGCAAAAGCGCGGTCATCCAGATAACCCATTGTGGTCAAACGTTCAATCGCTTCATCAATGACGGGGGTGGCGATTCCCTTGCGCGTAAGGTTCTGGCGAACCTCCGCGGCGCTGCGTGGTCTCAAAGAAAGCAATCTTGCAGCCGCATCTACCGCGCGCTGCGAGGCATCCTGAGCCTGTAATGCGTCAATGTCTTCATCGCTCAGCGTCTGCCCTTTTCGTAAGCCGACTGCTTCATCAATGCTCACACTGAGAGAAAACTCGCCGTCAATGTAGACGTTGACGCGCTTCTTGTTGCGCTTTTGGGCTTCAAACCCGGTGATCACGCCCACATAAATCCCAACATAAACTTGGCAATTGCCAGTCTGGCACATGCTGAAAATGTGGACATTGGGCTAAATTGTCAAAGAATCGAAAAAAGAAACGGCACCAGATTCACAGCACTTGCCGGGTACGCGATCTTCAAAAAACGCTTTCAGCAGTTTACTTAAGTCTCAACTGGGGTTCTAGGCCACCAGATTCACCTGTGCCCCGCTTATTCGCTTTCGCTACACTGCCTCAAGCAGCGTTCACCCAACTCTACACAAAAGAAATCACTGCTTTGGGTGCTGCAAGTGACGTTCTTGTTTCTTTTTTGAGCGGCAGCTTCTAATGATTCGATAACGACGCCGCTTATCCCATCATGTCCAAATTTTCGGGTCAATTTTGATGACCGTAATTATTATTATGCACAGATCAGTGTATTTTCACAACTAGCATTTTTGTAATGTGCTCGATAATTCTGTTAATGGCCGCCTTTGAGGCACCCGATCATCCGGCGGGGTTGTTCGCTGATAGCACATCCACGATAATAGTCCCACTTGAACACAAGATGAACGAACCTATGGTTGCAAAAAAGCGCGTTTTAATCACAGGTGGCGGCACATTTCTGGGCGATGCAATCGCGGCGGCGCTGCTGGCTGAAGGCGCAGACGTAACGCTGCTGGTGCGTGCCGGCGCAGAGGGCAAATTGGGCGGGTTAGCCCAGCGTGCCCGTGTGCAGATCGCGGATCTTTGGGAGCCTTCAAGCCTCAAAGGGCGCGCGCGCGGCATTCAAACGGTGGTGCATACCGTTGGCAGCATGACCGC
>JACSRP010000229.1 GCA_014879665.1 Anaerolineae bacterium
AACGCTGTTTCCGGGTATGTTTGAAGGCCCGATGACTGAAAGTATGATGTGGAAAGCCCGCGATCAAGGCACGCTTGATTTACGCCTGCACGATATTCGTGACTACAGCCAGACCCGTTATCGCTCGGTAGATGATATGCCATACGGCGGCGGCGGCGGGATGCTTATGAAGCCCGAAGTTGTCGTTCGCGCGGTGGAAAGTGTCCTAGAAGGCGCGCCAGAAGGTGCGCCCGTCATTTTGATGACTCCGCAAGGGCGGTTATTCTCTCACGAGATAGCGGTTTCGCTGGCGCAGAAGCCGCAAATTGTGATCTTGTGCGGGCATTATGAAGGAATTGACGAGCGTGTAACCGATCTGGTGGTGACCGACGAGATCAGTATTGGCGACTATGTGTTGACCGGCGGCGAACTGGCGGCGATGGTGATGGTGGATGCAGTCGTGCGCCAGATTCCGGGCGTTCTGGGCGCTGAAGGTGGCGCAGAACGGGAGAGCCATGCAGATGGGCTGCTGGAAGCGCCGCATTACACCCGCCCACCGGAGTTTCGTGGATTGGTCGTGCCGCCGGTGCTGCTAGAAGGCAATCATCAGGCGATTGAACGTTGGCGGCGAACGGAAGGGCTGCGGCGTACATGGCATCGCCGCCCTGACCTGCTTATGAAGGCGACTCTCAGTGAAGCCGAACAATATTTACTGGCGCAGTTTGCGGATGAAGACGCCCACCGTATGGCAGAGGATAGGCAATCTTAAGCCTGCCGTTAGTTGAGACGGGCAAACTATTGGGCTATACTCGGTTTTAGGTCGCAATGATTACGTTCTATTCATGAACGCGACTCAATTTTCTGTGAAACAAGGTACAAGAGAGCGAGTTTCCGGTATGGCTCAGGAATACCGCAGCGAAATCCTTGAGCGCATCCTTAAGACGTTGCATATTGCCGCTGATGGCGTAAAAGCCTCGGTCATTGTCAACATAGACGGATTGTTAGTTGCAGCATTTCCGCCGAGCAACGAAGAGAATCCTCATGAAAACCCGACCAGCAGCCCGCAGGTGGCAGCGATGTCTGCGACCCTCGTCGGGCTTGCGGTGCGTACGCTGAATCGGCTGGCGCAGGGTGAATTGGAACGCCTGCTGATTGAAGGTGAAGAGGGGGTGATGGTGATTTACCCCGCCGGGCGGGCTTCAGTTGCGGTGCTGGTGGAGAAGGGCGCGCGATTGAGCCATGTGCTGTATGCGACTCGCAAAGCTGCCACTGAAATCATGGAAGTACTGGGCAGCTAATTCAACGAAGTTTGAAGAAAAAACGGGCATCATCGGTGCCCGTTTTTGATCGCCGCGTGATTCTAAGCTTCAGGGCGTTTGGCTTGCAAGAACATTGCCCGCATCAGCATTTTGCCCAGCGCGATAGTATCGCCGTCGCGCAGCGGGTGCGGTTGGTGCGAGGCTAGTTTCACGCCGTTGATCGATGTGCCGTTGCTGCTGCCCAGATCGTAAATTTCCAGTTTGTGCTGGTTGTGGCGGATGATGGCATGTTTGCGGCTGACGCCCAGACGGTAGGCGGCAAAGGCAGTTAAGTCAACATCGGGCATGGTGCCGGTGGCGGGATCGCGCCGTCCTAAGGCAATTTCACCCTTCGGAAACACCAGAATTGGTGTGGATGCGCCTTCCACCTCCAGACGTAAAATCATATTATCTTCAAAAGCCATGCTGCCGGCGCTGCCCAGCGCTTTCATTTCTTCGGTGCTCAGCTTCGCGCCATCTTCGTCAACCAGTTCACCTTCGGCGTTGCGCACGAAGCGTTTAGTGCCGACGATGGAATGCTCGCCGACAAGGCTGGCGCCGCAGTTTTCGCAGATCAGCGATCCAACCCTGCTCACTACGCCGCAGGCCGCGCATTTGGGGGGCGCAGTTGCCAGACTTTCTGCCTTACTCGAATCAGCTTCAATAGCCTTGCCCATCATGGTTTGCGAGGCCGGGTTCAGAGGATCGGGTATCGCAGGGCTGCTAGAAATATCCTGCGCGCCGTTGGCTGGCGGCGGTGGGGGCTGCGCGGACGTATTATTGGGTGAGCTGTTATCAGTCATTTTGCAGTATCGTTCTGGATGTGCGGCGATTTAGTGATTAGTTTTTACAACTTTCATTGTAATGAAACATAGGTTAGGCGCAAGCCAGTTTTCGTTAATTTCATCAATTTCTGACGTTGACAGCCGAACAATTCGCGGGCAAAGTTGATGCTATGATCTCTGCACGAAAGCCTCTCTGGTGGCTGGTTGCCCTACTTTTAGTGGCATTTGCCACGCGATTATTCGATCTTGGCGGCCAGAGTCTATGGTTTGATGAGGGTTGGTCGGCGTTTGCCGCGGTTCAACCCGATTTGGCCGCTGCTGCCGATGCTGATCCAACTAATCCCCCTTTATATTACATGCTTATCAATTTACATACACGCTTGAGCGGGGACAGCGAGTTTAGCCTGCGACTGCTGTCATTGTGGGCGAGCCTGCTAATCATTCCGCTTAGCGACCAGTTGGCGCGTCGTTATGCCGGGGCGCGCGCCGGGTTAGGGGCGGCGCTGGCTGCGGCGCTGCTGCCGCTGTTGTGGTGGTCGGCACGCGAAGCGCGGATGTACAGCTGGTTGGCTTTGCTGGCGCTGATCGCCGCGTTAAGTTTCCAAATACTGACTGTTAAGCCGGCACGATATGCGTGGGCGGGGCTGTGGCTGGCAGAACTGGCGCTGCTATATAGTCATAATACCGGGCCAATTGCGGCATTGTGGCTGAATCTGGCGGCGTTGATAGTGTGGGCGACCTCGCGCTCGCTTTCGAAGCCGGATGCGCGCATCTGGATCGCCGGGCAAATAGGTGTCTTAGTTCTATGGCTGCCATATTTATTCGGGCGCTTTTTGCTGCTGCCAGAAGCCAACGCCGGATTGCAAAATACCACCGCACTGACCCCGCAAACGCTGTTAAATCTCTGGCGCGCGTTCTGGGAAACGCCGTGGGAACGGATTATCTTTGGCGACGGCGCCGCATGGCTTTATCTGCTGTTATTGGCGGCACTGGCGATACTGCTGCCTTACCGATGGAAGGGCGCGCGCTGGTCGCTGCTGCACGTGGGAGTCTGGATCGCTGGCATCTTTGCCGGATTGATGATCCTCGGCAACGAGTTTCACGGGCGTTATCTGGTGGTGGCTGCGCCGTTCATAGCGATTCTGGTGGGCATGGCGATTGCCCGCTTACCTATGGCGCGGTTACGCTGGACGGCCGGGGTGGTGCTGCTGGTCATTTTTGGCGCGAACTTTATTTACAATCTCGATCCCCCTTACCGCCATGACGATGCGCGAACGCTGGTGCAGTATTACGCTGATACACTGGATGCCGATGATTCGATGATCGCATGGTCATATGCAGATCGCTACGAGCTTGCTTATTACTTTGAGCGCCTGCGCCCTGAAGCGGGGCGAATCACCTTGCCCGAAGGCGCGGGCTTGAATGATGTGCTGCCGCTGCTTCCGGAGTCTGGCGATGTGGCGCTGAATGTATGGTATACCCAGCGCGCAGATTTTCGCGGCATGATGGATTGCCTGCTGGCGAGCGGAACCAACCAACCGCCGGAAGTGGTGGGTGTTTATGGGATGACCTCCCGCTTATATCGAAGTCCATCACTGCGAAATCCACAGTTTGAAGCCGCAAATATTGAAGTGATGCAGGGGCAAGTGCCGCTTGCGCGTGTTGGGCAGATAGGTGAATTGACGCCGCAGCCTGCCGATCAGGCGCTGTGTCTGCCGATCAACTTAACCTTGTTGCAGCCGACCAGTGCCGACCTGAAGGCTGCGGTGATCGTCCATAATACATTCGGTCAGGAGATTGCCCGCGCCGACGCGCCGTTTGCTACCGCCGATCAGCGCACGACCTCCACGGCGCAGGACGGGGAAGTGCTGTCTGCTTTCGCGCTGCTGCGTTTACCTCACGGAACGCCAGCAGACGAATATCAGGTGACCTTGCGTATTTATGACGAGGCGGCTGAGCCTTCAGGATATCCGCTGCGTCAGGACGGATCGCTAGTGCCGGGGCGAGATGCCGCGCTCGGATTGTGGCGCGTGACCGGGAATGAAGCGCAGGATGGCGCTGTTGATTTGCCGGTCATCGTTGAACATGAAGTCGGGGATCGCGTGCTGGTGGCGCATGATGCACAGTCCGACTCGCTGCATAATGGCGATATTTTGCGCTTAACGCTGCTCTGGCGCGGAACCGGCGAACTGCCGCTGTTGATCTTGCAGGCAATTGATGGAAGTTGGCAAGTTGAAATACCGCCTATGCACGAGGCAGATGGCTTTATCCGCGACTGGCGGGAGGGTGTCATTCCAGCAGATGCCGAAAGCGACGAAGCGGTTTTAGTGCTGCCTGATGGAACCGAATTGGCGCGCTATACCATCGAGTCCGTTCCTGCTGAATATGTTTTGCCTGAGATGGACATTCACATTGATGCATCATTCGCTGGCGTTGGAAATCTTGTTGGCGCAAACTTGCCTGCTAACTGGTCACTGGCCGCGCCGCCAGAAGTTGAGCTGATATGGCGGGGCGGCAATCACCCTGTGACCGACGCCTACACGGTATTTGTGCAGCTGTTAGATGCTGATGGCCGGGTGATCGCTCAAAATGACAGCCAACCAGCATCCGGCACGAGGCCGACAACCGGCTGGCGTCAGGGTGAAATCATTCGCGATGCCCATACGCTGCAGTTCAACGAACTGGCTGCTGCCGGGACGGGCAGGTTGATTGCGGGGTTGTATGATCCTTCCACCGGCGAACGTGTTGAACTGCCGGATGGAAGCGATTTTATGACCGTCGCATCGGGAATTGAAATTCACCCCTGAGCATAAATAGCCCCTTCCTACATATTTCCAATGCACAGCGCCCTACACTAAAACTGTGACACCGGTAGATAGGCTGGAGCGGTATTTTGGTAAATGGATTGCAACCGCTGCGGGTATTGATCGCTGCTGTAAGCCCGCTGGCACGCGCCGGACTGACTGCGCTGTTGAGCGATCACGAAAGTATTCAGATTGTCGGGCAGGTAGATGATGTGCTGCTGGCGGAGTCTATTAGCGTTTATCGCCCGGAAGTGGTGATCTGGGATTTAGGTTATGCGCCACAACAGCATCTTGAACAAATGCAGGAACTGCGCGATGCGGGGGTGGTGGTGCTGGGGTTAACCGCTGATAAATGGGGCGCAGTTGAAATTTTGCCTGCGCTCGTTGCTGCTGGCCTGCGAGGGCTGCTGCCACAGGATGTAAGCAGTGATGTGCTGATCAGCGCGATTCAATCGGCGGCTGGCAGCCTTCTGGTGGTGGATGCTGAAGTGGGCGAAATGGTGTTTAGCCACGCCAATATTTTTGTATCAACCGCGGAACAAGACGCTGTAGAGGCGTTTACCCCGCGCGAACGTGAAGTGTTGTCTCTAGTTGCCGAAGGGCTGCCCAACAAAATCATTGCGCGGCAGCTGAACATCAGCGAGCACACTGTCAAATTTCATCTCAATGCCATCCTCACCAAGTTAGGCGCGCAAAGCCGCACGGAAGCTGTGGTTCGCGCCACCCGCCTTGGCTTGATCGCCCTCTAAGCAGCTGCGTTTCAAAAACCTGACCACCAGCTTATACGCTTGAGCAGTACATGACCTAACCAATATATCAGGGCTATGCCTCTCTGGATGGCGGATGTGACAGCATGCGCTTTAATGGTTCAATCAGTAGGTGAGATGGGCTAACGTATGGAGAAGAAGATGATGGCAGGAATACTTGAGCAGCTTTCAAATGATCTGGGAGCAGTGGTTCAGCGCGCAGGGGTGGGCGTCGTGCGGGTTTCAGCGCGCAGGCGGCAGGCGGCCAGCGGTATCGTATGGTCGGCAGATGGGCTGATCGTCACCGCAAATCATGTGGTCGAACGGGACGAGAATATTCAGATCGGGCTGCCGGATGGGAGCAAGACCACGGCTGTGCTGGCCGGGCGCGATCCCAGCACCGATATTGCAGTACTGAAGGTAGAAACTTCCGGACTGACACCGGCAGTTTGGGCTGATGAACGTGCGCTGAAGGTCGGGCATCTGGTCGTCGCGGTGGGGCGTCCTGAATCAACCTTGCAGGCTGCGCTAGGCATCATCAACACGCTGGATGGCGAATGGCGCACTATGGGCGGCGGTACAGTCTCTTCATTTGTGCAGAGTGAAGTGGTGATGTATCCCGGTTTCTCCGGAGGGCCGCTGGTCAGCGCAGGCGGTTCCTTTGTCGGCATGAACAGCTCGGCGCTGGCTCGCGGCATGAGCATAGCGCTGCCACCGGCCACGCTGCGCAGTGTGGTAGAGACGCTGGCGGCGCATGGTCGTATGCGGCGCGGTTTTCTGGGAGTTAGCGCGCAGCCTGCGCGGCTGCCGGCGCCAATCGCGGAGCAGTTTGGTCAGGAAACCGCGCTGTTGTTGATCTCAGTCGAAGTAGGTGGCCCGGCGGAGGCCGCTGGCATGATGATGGGCGATGTGCTGGTGTCGTTAGATGGCCTTCGTATTCGCCATATGGACGATTTGATGGGCGCGTTAGCCGGTGATCGCGTCGGAAAAACCGTGCCCGCTTCTGTGGTGCGCGGCGGGCAGGTTCTTGAACTCAAGGTTACCATTAGCGAGCGCGAATAGAACTTCGCGTGCGAAATATTCTCGACAACTCCGCTTAACTACCCGACAAAGATCACAAAACGAAAGCCGTTTTGTGATCTTTGTTTCTTTATCGCCAGTATTTCTTGTGTGTTCCTAACGTTGCGTCTAACCAGAACTTGCGCGAAAATGTGTTGATCTTCGAGGGAGTGAGCGCGTAGTTTTGACAGGGTAATGCGATGACTAGCACAGCAGATACAACCGGTGAATTGAGCGCAGTCACGACCGATGGCGATTTACGTGCGGATATTCGGCATCTGGGCGGGCTGCTTGGCGATATTATCCGCGAGCAGCACGGCGATGAGGCGTTCAATCTGGTCGAAGATGTGCGCGCCCGCGCTAAAGATCGTCGTAAAACCGACCCTGATGGCGTGGGAACGCTGTTGACTGCTGTTGAAAATCTTGATCCTCAGCGCCTGCGGGTACTCATCAAAGCCTTCAGTAACTATTTTCAACTGATCAATATCGCGGAGGATTTGCAGCGAATCCGTGTGCTGCGCCGGCGTGAGGCTGATGGTCGGCTGGACGAAAGTATTCATGCGGCGGTGATCGCGCTGCGCGATTCTGGCATGACGGCTGAAGAAATGCGCGCGCTGCTGGGCGAAATTCGTGTGCGATTGGTGATGACCGCACATCCCTCTGAAGCCAAACGTAAAGAAGTACTGATCAAGCTTCAGCATGTGGCGACGATGCTGGCCCGTGCCGATCTGGGCAATCTGCTGCCCCGCGAAACCCGCCATTTGAAAGCCGCCATTTATGAGGAAATTGAAGAACTGTGGCAAACACGCCCTACACGGGCGGCACGGCCCAGCGTGATGGATGAGGTGGATTTTGGCGTACATTTCCTGACGACTGAAGTGATGGATCGCACGCTGGATATTTACGACGATCTGCTTTACTCGCTTGAAACTGCGTACCCTGAAGAAGAATGGGCAGAACTGCCGCCCGTTTTGCGGAATGCTTCATGGATTGGCGGGGATCGGGATGGTAATCCTAATGTGACCGCCGATGTGACGCTGGCAACCTTGAAAACGATGCGCGAGGCTGCGCGCGAAATGTATCTTGAGGAAGTGGCGTTATTGGAAACCCATTTCACCCAATCGCTGGATGAAGTGGCGGTGTCAGCCCGTTTGATGATGCGCGTCGAAGTTGCATTTGGTATGGATCTGAAGGGCGACGAAATCTACGCCTTGTTCATGCGTGAAATTGGCCGCCTGCTCGAAGAAGATAAGTACCTGAGCGGTGAAGAATTCTTAGCCGATTTGATGCTGGTTCAGGAAAGCCTGCTAGAAAATAAAGGCTATTTTGTCGCCAACGGGATGCTGCGCCGCCTGATTTTGAAAGTCAGGTTGTTTGGGCTGCACCTTGCGCCGTTGGATATTCGGGAGGATGCGCGCTTGCAACGCGCCGCCGTAGATGAGCTTTTTAAGAGCTATGGCATTTGCGACTCTTTTAGTGCGCTGGATGAGGTGGAAAAACAGGATTTATTAACGCGCGAAATTCAAAATGCGCGCCCGCTTTTTCCGCTAGTGCCCGCCTTTTCCGACACAACTAACCGCATCATTTCGACATGGCGCATGGTAGCAACCGCGCACTGCCGCTATGGCAACGCGGTGATTGACAGTGTGATCGCCAGTATGACGATGTCCGCCAGTGATGTGCTGATCATGCTGATGTTTGCCCGTGAAGTGGGCGTATGGCGGGATGTCGATCTGGTGCCGTTGTTTGAGACCATTGATGATTTGAAAGATGCGCCGGAAATCATGCGCAGCCTGTACGCGAATCCTGAATATCGCAAACATCTGGAGGCGCGCGGCCAGCGCCAGCAGATCATGCTCGGCTATTCCGATAGCAATAAAGATGGTGGCTACTTTTCATCAAACTGGAATTTGTATCTGGCGCAGCAGGCGCTTTCTGAAGTTTGCCTTGAACATGGCGTTAAACTAGAGTTGTTTCACGGGCGTGGGGGCAGCATTGGCCGTGGCGGTGGGCCTGCCAACCGTTCAATCCTTTCACAGCCCCCGCGCTCGCTGCATGGCCGCCTGAAGATTACTGAACAGGGCGAGGTGATCGCTTATCGCTATAGCAACGCCGATATTGCCCGTCGCCACCTGGGGCAAGTAATGAACGCGGTTCTGCTGGCTGCGGCGAAACGTTCGTTTGCGGAAGCGAGGCCAGAATGGCGTGATGTGATGGACACGCTTTCAGTCACCAGCCAGAACGCCTACCGCGATCTGGTTTACGAGACACCCGGTTTTGAAACCTATTGGCAGCAGTCCACGCCGATCAATGAACTGGCGCGCATGCCTATTGGCAGTCGCCCGGCTAAGCGCAGTAAAGGTGGCTTTGAAAGCGTGCGCGCCATCCCCTGGATTTTCTCGTGGATGCAAAGTCGCGCCATCATTCCGAGCTGGTATGGCGTGGGTACTGCGCTGGAAACGATTTGTGATGCCGCGACGGGGGGGCTGGAAACGCTGCGCCAGATGTTTCACGAGTGGCCTTTTTTCCGAACGCTGGTTGAAAATGTTGAGCTTGACCTTGCTAAAGCGGATATGGGTATTGCAGGGTTGTATGCCTCATTAGTAACTGATGATTCTCTGCGCGAAGATATCTTCGCGCAGATCAAGATTGAGCATACGCGCGCCTGTGATTACATCTGTCGAATTACCGGCGAACGGCACTTGCTAGAGCGTTCCCCGGTAATGCAGATTTCTATTGAACGACGTAACCCTTACGTTGATCCGCTCAATTTTATTCAGGTGGTACTGTTAAAACGCCTGCGTATGCTGGCGCCGGGCACCGCTGAACATGAGGCGCTGCTCGATCTGGCGTTGGCGACCATTAACGGCATCGCCGCTGGCATGAAGACTACAGGCTAGCGGAAGCCACCACCTATACGCCGCAACAGCAGCACGCAGTTAATTCTTCCTATCTGGCATTGCACCGGCGCAAACGAAAGCTGCGTGTGAATTTCGATTCGCGGGGCGTTCAATTGGTGTGATCTGATAGGGAGATATCCCCCCGGAACAGGCGTTGGGTTGAGTACAACCACGCGCGGCAAGTTCGGTATTGGCGCTGCCGTTGGAATAGATAATTGAACGGAAGTCGAAGTTGCGAGAACGATTGCTGGCGTGGCTGTTGGCGGGGCAACCTGAGTCTCATTAGTTATGGGCGTAGCGGTCAGCGACGGCTCGCCAAGCAAGACGGTATTGCTGCTGCCGTCGTTTATCGTATTGATTATCGGC
>JACSRP010000235.1 GCA_014879665.1 Anaerolineae bacterium
CTCTTGCATTGCGCCCTGACTCGCGTATACTAATCGGCATCTGCGGGCAATTAGCTCAATTGGCAGAGCACTCCTTTGACGTGGGAGTGGTTAGAGGTTCGAGTCCTCTATTGCCCACAATCTAAGACACCACTCGAACCTGAGCCAGCATTTTTCGCTGGCTTTTATTTTTGTACTAGCCGGGGCACGGCAGTGCAACCATTTCAACAAGCACCCGATCTAATCGTGTAATTTTGCGTTGACCGCCTTCGTCACTTCACCCGTAGTGACCAACTGCCGGGCAGCTTCAATGAAATCGTAGAGGATCGTATCCTGTTCAATGAACGGAATATGCTCACGCAGCAGATCGTAGGCTATCTGCGTCCCCTGACCAAGGCGTGCGCCATCCCTGACCGCTGCCTTACGAAAATTAATCCCCTGTGCTGCGGACATCAGTTCTAACGAGAGAATGCGCTCGACATTATCCACAATCTGTCGCAGTTTTAGCCCGGCGGTGCATCCCATGCTCACATGATCTTCAACATTCGCTGAGGTTGGAATCGTATCCACGCTGGCCGGATGTGCCAGTATCTTACATTCAGTTGCCAGCGCCGCCGCCGTATATTGCACAATCATAAAACCGGAATTTACGCCGCCGTGGTTGGTCAGAAAAGCGGGAAGGATCTGTGTGTTCGAAGCCTGATCCACGAGGCGCATAATCCGCCGCTCCGAAATATTGCCGAGTTCACTTACGGCAATCGCCAGATAATCCATACCGATTGCCAGCGGCTCTCCGTGAAAGTTGCCGCCAGAGAGCACATCAATTTCGCCGTTTTCGTCATTGATAAAAATGAGCGGATTATCGGTCACAGCATTGATTTCAATCTCAGTTAGCCAGCGCACATATGCAATCGCATCCCGCGCCGCCCCGTGAACCTGAGGAATGCAGCGCAGCGTATAGGCATCCTGCACATTGGTGGAATCATTACCCCGTGTAAATTCGCTGCCTTCTAAAACCGCCCGCAGATAGGCGGCGCAGTCCAGTTGGCGGGGAAAGGGTCGCAAGCGTTGAATGCGATCATCAAAAGCCCGTGTAGTGCCGTGAAGCGCCTCCAGACTAAGGCAGCCAGCAATATCGGCAATCTGGCTCAGGTTTTCTGCCTTTACTGTTTCCAACACCCCCATCGCACACATCACCGAGGTGCCGTTGGTCAGCGCCAGACCTTCTTTAGCGGCAAGCTTAACGGGCATCAGATTGGCGCGTTGAAGCGCTTCTGCCCCGGATAGAATTTCACCCTGATATTCAGCACGGCCCGCGCCGATCAATACCAGCCCCATATGCGCGAGGGGTGCAAGATCGCCGCTTGCGCCAAGCGATCCCTTTTCTGGTATCACCGGGTGAATACCGCTGTTCAATAAATCCAGCAGGCGTCTCAAGGTTTCCAGACGAATGCCGGAGTGCCCACGTGCGAGGGTATTGGCGCGAATGAGGATGATCGCCCGTGTAGTCGGAATGTCAAAAGCGTCGCCCACCCCAACTGCATGACTGTAGAGAATATTGCGCTGCAATTGTTCCACTTCATCGGGCGGAATAATGCGATCTTTGAATGCGCCAAAGCCCGTTGTAATCCCATAGGCGATGCGATTTTGTTGTATCAGCTGCTGCACCGCATCGGCTGAACGCTGAACTGCGACACGCGCTGGTTCGCTCAATATCACCCTCGGGTTGTCGGGTTGGCCGTAAGCGACCTCTATAATCTGCTCAATCGTCAGGCTTTTGCCGTCTATCGTGATTTCTAAACCCATCTTAGCCCACAACCATTTCACCGCGCTTATACACGGATTCAACCAGATTGCCGCCGAACTGATACGCCAGATACCGGTAATCAGACGTATTGAGGATCAATATATCCGCCGGCTTGCCGACCTCGATAGAGCCTATCCGCGCGCCCATGCCCACTGCACACGCGGCGTTAATCGTACTCGCGGTGAGCGCCTCGCTCGGCAGCAAATGCTGATAGCGGCAGGCAATGGCCATCGCCATGGGCATAGAAGGACACGGCGCCGATCCGGGATTAATATCTGTCGTCAGCGCCAGCGCGATCCCGGCATCCAGCATCGCGCGTCCGGGCGCAAAATGAGCGCTGCCTAGATTAAAATTGACAGTCGGGATGATGACGCCAATCGTATCTGAAGCGGCGATCAATGCAAATTCATCCGGCGGCGTCACATCGAGATGATCAACAGATACCGCGCCCAATTCGACTGCCATGCGCAGGCCACCCAACGGCGTGAACTCATCCACATGTGCCTTCACCTGCAAGCCTAGCGCCTTCCCTGCTTCCAACACTCGGCGGGATTGTGCCACATCAAAGGCATTTTGTTCACAGAATACATCCACAAAAAAAGGCACGCCCCGTTCTGCAAACCGTGACTGCTGATACCAGATCACCGCCTGTGGCAGCATCTCCTCAACCACCAGCGTCACATAATCATCAGTGCACCCTGCATATTCCGGGGGCAAAGCGTGAGCACCCATGAAAGTCGGGATCAGGTCAATTGGATGGGACGCATCCAGCGTTTCAACCGCCGCCAGCAGCTTCAGCTCGCTGGCGGTATCCAGTCCATAGCCGGTCTTGACCTCGGCAGTCGTCGTGCCGTGTCGCAGCATGTTATCAAGACGGGCGCGAGTCTGTTCAACAATCTGCCCTAACGACGCAGTTCGTACCGCCTCCATCGTGCTGACGATACCGCCACCCGCCTCCATGATCTCCATATAACTTGCACCGCTGATACGCATCTCAAATTCGTCTATACGATTTCCGGCGTAAACCACGTGAGTATGCGGATCAACAAAACCGGGGCAAACCACTTTTCCGGCGGCATCAATCGTTCGAGCAGCCGTATATTCTGCGCAGAGCTGCGCCGATGCGCCGGCGGCAATAATCACGCCGTCCTGTACGGCAACCCCGCCATCCTGAATCAGCCCAACATCGCGCATCATCGCGCCGCGTTTGGCGGTTCCTTCTTGCGCCGCGCAGGTAACTAATTGCGCCGCGCTGTGAATCAGCAAATCAATCTGCATAGGTCAATCCATCATCGGAATTTTTACGGCATGTGCTTTTGCAAACTGAACAGCTTCCGGATAGCCGGCATCCACATGACGCACGACGCCCATCCCCGGATCGCTGGTCAGCACCCGTTCCAGTCGTGCCGCCGCTTCCGGGGTGCCATCCGCAACGATCACCTGGCCGGCGTGGATGCTGTAGCCGATGCCCACGCCCCCGCCATGATGAATGCTCACCCATGTTGCGCCATTGACGGCATTGACCAGCGCATTCAGCAGCGGCCAGTCGGCAATCGCATCCGATCCGTCCCGCATCGCTTCGGTTTCGCGATTGGGGCTGGCAACTGAACCGCTGTCCAGGTGATCTCGCCCAATCACAATCGGCGCTTTCACCTCACCGGACGCGACCATCTCGTTGAATCGCAGCCCCGCAAGCGCCCGTTCCCCATAGCCCAGCCAGCAGATACGCGCAGGTAAGCCCTGAAATTCGATCTGTTCCTGCGCCATCTTCAGCCAGCGATGGAGATGCTCATCTTCAGGGAATAATTCCATAATGGCGCGATCCGTCGCATAGATATCCTGCGGATCGCCTGAAAGCGCCACCCATCGGAACGGCCCCTTCCCCTGGCAAAACAAAGGGCGAATATAGGCTGGCACAAAGCCGGGATAGTCAAAGGCGTTGGCGACTCCGGCATCAAATGCGCGTTGGCGCAGATTATTGCCATAGTCAAAAACGATGCTTCCCCTCGCTTTGAAGTCCAGCATCGCTTGAACATGTTTTGCCATAGAATCCATCGCCATCTGCTGATACACCTTCGGGTCTTGCTCGCGCAGCGCAGTAGCAGCTTCCAGCGTGTAGCCATGCGGGATATAGCCGTACATCACATCATGGGCAGAAGTCTGATCGGTCACTACATCCGGCACAATGCCGCGCGCCACCAGTTCAGGCAGCACATCAGCGGCGTTGGCGATCAGTGCGATAGACTTAGGCTGCTCTCTCACAACAGCTTCTTCAACCCACGTCATCGCTTCTTCGAGATCATCGGTAATCGCATCAATTTGCCGCAGCGCAAGCCGCCGTTCCGCGCGCCAGCGATCCACTTCTACGATCAACCCGACGCCCCCATTCATGGTGATCGCCAGCGGCTGCGCGCCGCCCATTTCCCCAAGCCCCGCCGTAAGCACAAACTTTCCCTTTAGACTGCCCCAGCCCTGCTGCCGCGCCAGCGCGCCGAAGGTTTCATAGGTACCCTGCAAAATGCCCTGAGTCCCGATATAAATCCAGCTTCCCGCGGTCATCTGCCCGTACATGATCAGGCCTTCGCGTTCCCAGCGGTCAAAATTTTCTTGCGTAGCCCATGCAGGCACAATGTTGCTGTTGGCGATCAGGGCACGCGGTGCATCTAGATGCGTCTTGAAGATCGCTACTGGCTTGCCCGACTGCACTAACAGCGTTTCATCTGGTTCCAGATTACGCAGCGACTCTAAAATTGCGTCGAAACTCGCCCAATTGCGCGCTGCTTTGCCTCGCCCCCCGTAGACGATCAAGTTGTCGGGATCAAACGCCACCTGCGAATCGAGGTTATTTTGCAGCATTCGATAAACGGCTTCGATCAGCCAATTTTTGCAGGTTAGTTCGGTGCCATGCGGCGCGCGAATCATTCGTGCCATTATTAACTTGCCTCACTTTCCAGCGTCCCCAGAAGAAAATAAAAAATAGCCACAGCAGTCAACCGGCAGGTGCGCTGGTCAATATCAAACTTCGGGTTTACCTCGGTGAACTCGATGACACGGCTGCGCGGGTCACGCCCCGCAATTCGGGCAATCTGGCATAGTTCGGCGGCACTTAGCCCCAACGGGTTTGGCGCGCTCACGCCCGGCGCATCGGCTGCATGAACCGAATCAACGTCAATTCCCCAGAAGATCGCTTCCCCCGCTGTATTCGCAAGCGTTTGCCTAAAGTAGGCCGCTATACCGATCTCGCGCAGCGCATCAAGCTCGCAAACCTGAACGTCCTTTGCTTCCAGATAGTCATAATAGACGCGAGCATTGGCAAAGGGTTCGCTGCCAACCTCGTAGAAATTTTCTGGCCGGAGATGCCCTTCTTCGAGCAGCTGGCGATAAGGGGTGCCGCTGTGGCGAATTGGACTCTCGCGTACGTCAAAATGAGCATCTACATTAAACGCCAGCGGGTTCGGGTATTCGGCAGCTAAGCCAGCACAGTCCGGGTAAGAAAGGTCATTGCCGCCGCCCAACACGACGATCTGCTTGCTATCTTGAACTAGCTGCTGAATGATCTGCTGATGCAGGCTGTGGGTCGCTTCCAGATCGGGTTGGATGATGGTGTTGCCCAGATCGAACAGGCATATAGTGCGATCATGGCTAGCAGTTGGCGGCGCAAGGCGGTAGAAACATTGGCGAATCGCATCAGGGGCAAGCCTCGCGCCGGGTCGCCCTCCATTCCGACGGACGCCTTCATCCTGCGGGCATCCTAAAAGCACAACGTCTGCCGCCGCATAGTGTTCGGGTTGGCTGGATACAATCGTACCGAAGCGTATGTCATGAGGATCGGGATGGCGAAAAAACAGCCGACTCTCTGGTCGCTGAGTCTGTTCAAAAATATTAAAAATCATAATTTCTTCTTTACGCAGCGCCATGCTGAAGAAGCCAGATTGTAACACAAGTAAGCAGGGCGGTTATATCTGATGGATTTGTAGGAAGGGCGATCGTATCAAATTACCAGAACGTTTCGGTCCCCGGCGTTCTGGTAATTTGATACGATATAGCACTACAAATCAGTTTGCCGGTACTAGCCCCACTTCATACCGCAGATAGTCGCCAGTTAGCGAGTGTTCGGTCTCAAGAATTTGAGCAGGTGTACCCTCGAAAATCACTTGCCCACCTTTGGTGCCGCCTTCCGGCCCCATATCAATGATCCAGTCGGCATTCTTGATAATGTCCAGATTGTGTTCAATCACAATCACCGTATTTTTAGCATCGACCAGCCGGTTCATGATCGCCAGCAGATGGCTCACATCCGACATATGCAAGCCGGTAGTCGGCTCATCCATTACGTAGACTGAGCCTTTCTTGTGTAGTTCGCTTGCCAGCTTAATACGCTGGCATTCCCCGCCGGAAAGTGTACTTAAGGGCTGTCCCAATTTCAGATAGCCGATCCCCACATCGCTCATGGCTTGCAAGCGGCGTACAATTTCCTTAGTCTCAAAAAAATCGAGCGCCTGATCTACGGTCATATCCAGCACATCTGAAATTGACCGGTCGTTAAATTTGTAGGCCAGCACTTCGTCTTTGAATCGCTTGCCGCAGCACACTTCACACGGCGTTTTCACACCCTCTAAATAGGCGAGATCGGTATAGATCACGCCCAACCCCTGACAGTTTTCGCAGGCGCCTTTGGAATTGAAGCTGAACAATGATGCGCTCACGTTGTTAGCCGCCGCAAACGCTTTGCGCACATCATCCATCACCCCGGTATAAGTCGCCGGATTTGAACGGATATTGACGCCAACGGCTGACTGATCGATCACGATCGCTTCCGGATACTGTTCCAGAAACACTTGATTGATCAACGAGCTTTTGCCAGAACCGGCCACGCCAGTCACCGCAGTCAAGATGCCGGTTGGAATATTCACGCTCACATTTTGCAGATTATTCAGGTTAGCTTTTTGGATACTGAGATGCCCTTTTGCCGAGCGAAAATGATCTTTAACTGGCAGCGATCTCTGCATATATCTGCCGGTGATGGTCTCTGCTTGAAGCAGCCCTTCATAGCTGCCTTCATAAACAATCTGGCCGCCACCACTTCCAGCTGCCGGCCCGACATCTACCACATAGTCCGCCACTTGAATAACCGCAGGATCATGCTCAACCACGATCACTGTGTTGCCTTTGTCGCGCAGCTTTTGCAGCAGTTCGTTCATGCGATGCACATCGCGCGGATGCAAGCCTACGCTGGGTTCATCAAAAATGTATACCACATCGGTCAGGCTGCTGGTCAGGTGTTTGACGATCTTCACCCGCTGCGATTCGCCGCCGGAAAGCGAGTCGGTTTCGCGGTTCAGGCTCAAATATTCCAGCCCAATATCAATTAAGTGCTGCAACCGCTCAACCAGCATGTTGACCATCGGGGCGGCCACCGGGTCTTTAATTTCCCGTATGACCGCGATCAGTTCGTCTACTTCCATCGCTGAAAGCTCAGCAATGTTTCGACCATTGATCTTACAACTCAACGCCGCCTGACTTAGCCGCGCGCCCTTACAGAGTGTGCACGGCCCGTAGGTCATGAATGGTTCAACTGATTTTTGGGTGCGTTCTGAGTACGATTTCACATCGCGCGTGATGTATTTATTGCTGAACCGGTCAACTATGCCCTCAAAAGTCAGGTTGAAGGCTTTATTTCCCATCATCAACTGAAATTTATGAGGCTTGCTATGCTGCAGCAGTTCCATCTCATCGGAGGTGTAATCACTCAATTTCTTGTCTGCGTCGAACAACCCGGACTGAATAACGTTATTCCAGCTCCAACTGCTCACGGCATACTCAGAATAGAGGATCGCGCCTTCATTGAGCGATTTCGACGTATCCAGAAACTTATTCAGATCGACGCCGATTTTTCGCCCCAACCCGCCACATTCCGGGCACATGCCCTGTGGATCATTGAAAGAAAAGGCGTTGGAATAGCCGGCAAACGGCTGCCCGATCCGCGAAAACAGCAGCCGCAGCACCGAATAAATATCGGTGATCGTGCCCATTGTTGAATGTGAACCGCCGCCTAATCGCTTCTGGTCAACCACCACCGCCATATTCAGATTTTCAATTGCATCGGCGTCTGGTTGAGAATAACGGGGCAGAAAGTTGCGGACAAAGGTGCTGAAATTCTCGTAAAGCTGGCGCTGCGCTTCATTGGCGATCGTGTCAAACACGATAGACGACTTACCAGAACCGGAAACGCCGGTGAAGATCGTGATCTTCCGCTTGGGAATCCGTAAAGATACATTTTTCAGGTTGTTTTCCCGCGCGCCGCGAATTTCGATAAATTCCTGAGACAAATCTACCCTCCTTCATGTTTTGCGTATTTCGGATCTCTACATGTCAGCGTGTGCCTGAGTGTGACGACACCTTGCGCTTGCGGCGTTGGATCACATTAGGGCATTTTTATCAGGACAGAAGCCGTAGCAATTCCCGTATCTTTCCGTTATTGTATAAGCGTATTCTTTATCTAGAATGTGGCACTTTCGATTCTTCCGAAAGGGACTCGCACCATGAATGAATCTGCACCTTCATTGATTTGGGGGCTGGTCGCAATAGTTTGCGGTGGCTTCTTTGCAATTTATGGTTTTTCGCTGTTTCGAGTCTCGTTATTTGCAATCGGTCTGCTGGTCGGCTTCTCGCTGGGCATGATCGTCACGCAGGGGCAGAATGACGTCATACGTTTGATCATCAGCCTCGTTGCTGGCGGCATTCTTGGTGTGCTGTTCTACACGCTGTTCAAAATCAGCCTATATATTGCCGGCGGCGTGCTCGGTTTGGTCATTGCGCTGTTAATTGCCTCGCTGTTCACCATGCATGACAGCGTCCTGCAAACCGTCGCCGTCATCATCGGCCTGTTGGTGGGCGGCTTTTTTGGTCGCTTTCTCGGCGATTTCATCATCATCCTTGCCACTTCGATCGTCGGCGCCTACGCCATCATCTACGGCTTAGCTACTCTATTTCCTCAAACGTTAGGAACATCTTCATCGGGGTTGATCCCGATCAACTGGCTCTCTATCGTGCTGTTAGTGACCTTCGGCCTGATCAGCGGGCTTGCCCAGCATCAAATTCTCAGCCTACGCCGCCGCCTGCGCCGCACACCTCTCATTTAACCGGTGAAAGGGGTGTGATGCAGCATCCCTTCTAAACATGGCCGATGGATACTGAACGCCCAGCCTTCACGCTGCGTATCGCGCAGCATCAGGATCGGCGCGCGCGCTGGAACGTGACCTATGCGGCGTGGCGTTCAGCCTATCAGCACATCTACACACCAGATGAAATCGAAGAGGTCTTCAACGGCGCTGCCATTCAAAGTGGATCGTGGGTATCACGGCGCAAAAAAGATTTGGGGCATCTGGTTGCTGAAGTAGATGGTCATATCATCGGGCATTCCGGTATGGCGCTGCTGGATCAGCCCCGCGAAGGCGAAGTGACCGCGCTCTACGTCCTGCCAGAATTTAATGGGCAGGGCATTGGCCGCGCGTTATGGGATGCTGCTGTCACTAAATTACGCGATTATGGCTGTGAGATCTTCTGGGTGTGGACGATTGAGCGCGCGCCTGCGGCTGAATTTTACCGGCACATAGGCGGGCAGGTAGTTGAGCGAGGCTGGTATCAGGCCGGAAATCGCACCGACGCTGCGCTAGCCTTTATATTTAGATAATATCATCATCAGATCAGCAGTTTCACCAGCACCGGGCGATGATCCGATCCGGCAGCATCGGGAATCACCTGCGCATTAACCGGCTGTATATCTGGCGAATGAAATACGTAATCCAGTCTCAAGCCGCCAAACCACCCGCCGCCTAAGAGGGGGGCAATGCCGCCAAGATCGGGGAAAGTCGCGCGTGCGCCGAAACCCGCCTCGCGGAAAGAATCAACGTAGCCGCTAACAAGCCTCCGATAATCGGCGGAGCGATCCGTCAAATTGAAATCGCCGGCCAGCACAATCGGCAGCGTTTCCTGCCCAGCCCGCGCGAGAATCGTCTCAATCTCGTCGCGGCGATAGCGTGGCTGAAACCCGCGCAGATTGCGCAGGCCGCCGGGCGGCGAAGGATGCACGTTGTACAGCGCAAATTC
>JACSRP010000126.1 GCA_014879665.1 Anaerolineae bacterium
CTCGGTGACTGCTGACCAATCCGGCATTTCAAGGGTGATCATGGTGTAGATCTGCCCGCTGCCGAAGTCAATCGGGCTAGCATAACAGGTCAGGAAATCACCGGCGCGGGAGGCGAGGAAACGTTCTGGCTTGCGGTAAGAGAGGGCGCGCTCACGCACAGCGTCCAGCGTCTGATCGGGATTATTACCGCGCGGGCTGAAAAGCGCGGCGGCGGCCTTCCAGCCTTCGGCGCGAATGATTTTGAGGTCACCGCCAAGGATGGCGGCAGCCGCTTGATTTTCCATCACTAGCTGGTTGCTCTGGTCAAAGACCAGCACGCCATGGCTCATACTTTCGAGGATTGCCGGTGCGGGCAGCCCGTGATTGGAACTCATTCGGCACTCCGATCAGGCGGATGAATGATGAATCCCTCACCTCTCATTTCTCCCTCCATACAATGGCTGAGGAGAGGAAAAGCGGCAGGGATGGTTTTTGACTCTGTCAGATAATCGTATTGTACGCGGAGATTTTACACAAGCAGTATGGAGAAATTGAAATAGTCCTCACCCCATGCGTGAAAGGCGCAGGGGGTGAGAGGCGATGTTTATATTTCGTCTACGGGTGAGGCTTCTTCTTCATTATCTTTCGTGCTGCGCAAATGCGGGTAGAGCAGCACGTCACGGATGGTGTGCTGATCGGTGATGAGCATGACCAGACGATCTATGCCCATGCCAAAGCCGCCATTGGGGGGCATACCGTAGCGCATGGCCTGTAGATAATCTTCGTCAATGGGCGCGGCATCGTCATCTTCAGGGCGGAACGTGCGCGCCATCTCCAGGAAGCGGGCTTCCTGATCGCGGGGATCGTTTAGCTCGGTGAAGGCGTTGCCCATCTCCATGCCAGCGATATAGAACTCGAAACGCTCGACGTGCAGATCGTCGTAGGTCACCTTTTTGGCGAAGGGCGAAATGTCACGCGGGTAATCAATGATGAAGGTGGGCTGGATCAGCTTTTTTTCGACGTATTCGCCCAGGAGATGTTCGACTAATTTGCCCCATGGTTGGCCAGGCGCGACACGACCGCCAAACTCGCGGATTCTGGCTTCTAGGGAGGGGGCATCAGGGTATTGCATATAATCAATGCCGGTCTCTTTGAGGATGGCTTCGCGCATGGTGATTCGCGGCCAGGGTGCGGCGTAATTGATCAGATGATCGCGAAACGGCGCTTCCGGCTTGCCGTGAATGGCGGTGGCGACGGCTTCTAACATGCGCTCGGTGATTTCCATCACGCCGCTGTAATCAATATAGGCTTTATAGAATTCGAGCATGGTGAATTCAGGGTTATGTTTGAAGCTGACGCCTTCGTTGCGGAAATCGCGGCCAATTTCGTAGACGCCGCGATAGCCGCCGACGAGCAGGCGCTTCAAATACAGCTCGAAGCTGACGCGCAGATATAAATCCTGCTTGAGCTGGTTGTGATGGGTGGTGAAGGGGCGGGCTGCCGCACCACCATAGACCGACTGGAGAATCGGGGTTTCAACCTCAAGCATGCCTTCATTGTCCATGACCTCACGCACGGCGCGGATAATCTGCGCGCGCTGAACGAAGGTGTCGCGCACATCGGCATTGACGGCGAGATCGGCATAACGCTGGCGGTAACGGGTTTCTACATTGCTAAACTCGCCAAATTCACGCACTGTGCCATCTTCCAGCTTTTGCTGTTTGACTACGGGCAGCGGGCTGAGGGATTTTGCCAGCAGCGTGAGATCATTTACGCGCACGCTGATTTCTCCGGCTTTGGTGCGCATCATGGTGCCGGTGGCCTGCACGAAATCGTCGTTATCAATCAGGTGTTCTTGCACTAGACTATAGACCGCTTCATCCATATCGTTGATGCGCAGAAAAAGTTGGATTCTGCCGCTTTGATCTTCGATGTGCATGAAGGACACTTTGCCCTTGACGTTGAAGCGACGAATGCGCCCGGCTACGATCACCGCTACCGGGGCTGGCTCGCCACCATTCGCGGCTTGCTCTGCGGCTTCATAGGCGGCGATTGCGTCCTGAGCGCTGTGGGTGCGATGAACGCGCGCGGGATAGGCATCAACGCCGCGTGCTTCTATCTGGTTGAGCTTATCAAGGCGTTCCTGTTCGAGGCGGTTAGGCTGCCACATGTTTGCTGATTTCTCCTGATGGGCGAATGAATAGATTGCCCTGAAAGCCCCTCACCCGCAGGAAGGGGGACACCTTTTTCGGGGTTATTGAGATATTTATGCTGTGTCGCCCGGACAAGGCATGTCATCTTGCCCCTACCAATAAATTGCGGCGACGATCACTTGTGCACACGCTGTTTGGACAGTTTCCCCGCCTGATTATAAACCAAATAAAAAGCCTCGCACGAGGCGAGGCTTCAACTTGACGGTTTGAGCGAGTGCTTTAGCTAATCGCTTTGATCGTGAAGGTGATCTCGCCACCGGGCGCGTTGATGCGCACCTTTTCGCCTACCTTTGTCCCTAACAGGGCTTTGCCCAGCGGGCTTTCGATAGAGATCTTGCCATCGGCGGGGTTGGCCTCTGCCGAACCGACCAGATGATAGACTTCCTTTGTGGTGGTACCCAGTTCGATGACAGTTACGAATGTGCCAATGGAGACAGCATCCTTCTTGCCCTTAGGGATTTCGATCACCTGAGCGCTGGTGAGGATGTTATCAAGGCGTATGATTTCGCCTTCAATAAACGCCTGTTCATTCTTGGCGTCTTCATATTCTGCATTTTCAGTGAGATCGCCGCCTTCATCAAGCGCCTGACGTAAGCGGTCAGCAACTTCGGGGCGACGAGTCTCCTTGAGGAATTTCAAGCGATTTTCAAGTTCCTTGAGACCCTCAGCAGTGAGGTAATTAGGCTGGCTCATTTCTACTGCCGCTCCTTCAAAAAAGCGTAAAACCGGTCATCAAAATAAGAAAAGACACAGCGCGCGCTGTGCCTTAGAACCAAGGTTGAACCGCTTGTGCGGTCGGGAAACTACGTTCATCTTAGCATATATTACAAAACATGTAAAGTGAACATCAGGTAAGAAAGACCCCTTAAAAGCGAGGGTTTAGGCGCTGAGTGTTTCTATGACTCAAGATTTCAAGACCGGAAGCGTGAAGCTAAAGCTGCTGCCCAGCGCCGGTTCGCCGCTGATAAAAAATTCACCGCCCATTAGCGCCAGCATCCGTCGCACTAGAAACAGGCGAAGCCCCGCGCCGGGCTGCCGCGCTACCATGGGTTGGTGCGTTGCTCTCCAGAAGGGCGTCCCAATTTGTGCGATATCATCTTCGGTGATGCCGATGCCGGTATCTGATACGGAAAACAGGACATGTGTCCCCAGCGAGTCAGCGGTCAGGCGGATAGTGCCGCTAACCGGCGTATAGCGAATGGCGTTGTCCAGTAGGTCGCATAAGATAGTGAATGCGCGCTCGCCATCGGCAAAAATCTGAGGCAGGTCATCATCGGCCAGCATGATAATCTGATGATCCTGCGTGGCGGCGCGGGGCAGCATTTCTTTACGCGCTTGCTTCAGCAAATCTTTGGGCTGGAAGGAGAACGGTTTGAGCGAAAACAGCCCCCGGCGCATATCATGAATCTGCTCAACGCTGTCCAACATTTTGAGCGCGGTTTCGGCGTAAGGGTTCACCCTGCCGCTTTCGCTGGTCTGGTCGCGCAGAGTGGTGAGAATTGGCCGCATAAAACCGGGAAAGCGCTGTAAAAGTGTCTCGGCGCTTGGCGTGCTTTCATGCGAAATATCGGTGCTGCGTTTCGGCAGCTTGCTGGTGACGATAGCAGGGTTGGCATCGTCTTCGTCGGTGGGTGGGCCGGCATCGGCAGATAATGTGCCAGTGTCAAAATTATTTCTTGAGGCCAGAATTTCGGCAAACACGGCATCGAAATCCATTGCGCCACCGCTATCTGAATCATCGGGGTGAACAAGGGCAGGCGGCATGTCAAGCACGCCAGTTTCAATGCTGTCAAACAGCGATTCAAGTAGTTCGTTATCACCGGGATTGAGCCTATCGGAAGTAGGCTCTGCTAAATCCCCGACGCTCCCGGTGCCGGGCAGGACTTTCGACTCGGCATCCAGCAGGCGGGCGTAGATCTGGTCGTTTTCCTGCTCCATATTCCTGATGAGATTGATGACTTCAGACAACCGCTGCGCCGTCATGGGTGGGGCTGCCAGTTGAAGTTTGGAAAGCGTGTCTAATGCTTGATCGACTTTTGCCATGCTGCGCTGACCATTTCTGCCAAAGAGCTACAGAGTGCCTATCTTGATTATAGGCGGTTGCAAGTCACTATCGTTGAAGGAATGCGCGAATTTTTCCCGAATAAAATTTAACTCATGCCTTTGAGCCGGATGGTTGCGGTTGTGCCTTGAGCTGGCTCGCTCTGAAATTTAATTTCGCCATCCATCGCTGTGACGATACCCATTGCGATTGGCACGCCTAAACCGCTGCCTTTGTAGGAACGCACCAGCTCATTTTCGGAGCGGAAATAGACGCTGCCTAGCTTTTCCATGTCTTCGGACGTGATGCCGATGCCGTTATCTTTAACGGTAATGATCAGGGTATTTCCATCAGCGGCGGCGCTGATCACACACTCCCCGTTCTCGCCTTCGTGGTAGCGCAGGCCATTTTCGACCAGTTTATTGAGCGCGCGCGCCAGAATTTCACCATCTAGATTGAGCAGCGGCAGGCCAGCGGGGATGTCAAACGTCAGCTTGCGCTGCAACTGGTCGGCAGTGGGCTGCATCGCCTTTTCAGTCATCCCGGCAATATTCTTGAACATGTCCATTTTGGGAGACATTTTGAGGGTTCCGGCACGCAGCTTGTTCATGTCTGCAACATCCTGCATCAACGACTCCATGCGGCGGGCATTGGTGCGGACGACTTCCATGAACTGCTTTTGCATATCGCTCAAGCCGCCCATGCCGATCATCATATCGGTGTAGCCGCGAACACTGGTCATGGGCGTGCGAAGCTCATGAATGGAATGGCCGAAGAAACCCGCCTGATCCTTCAAGAAGGCTTCTTTGTCGAAGCTGTCAGCAGGCGGCGCTTCAGGTACGGGGGATGCCGCGGTATCCAGGTTTGCCTGTTTCAGTGCTTCCTGAATGGCTTCGATTTGCCCCGGCAGGCGTACTGGAATGATGGCGCCGCTGCGGGCGGCGGTAAGCAGTTCATCGAGCAGTCGCTGTACCTGCTCAAGCGCATCACTCATGATTGATTCCCCCTGTCTATGGCTATGCTGAAGATGAAAATACTGCCGCGCCCGACGATGCTTTGAATTTGAATATTGCTGCCCATTTGCTCGATCAGGCTGCGGGCGATGGTAAAGCCCAACCCGGTGCCTTGCTGAGAGAGGGTGAAATCATCATCTGCGCGCCAGAATCGGACGCCTAATTTCTTCAAGGCGGCTTCGGAAAGACCGATGCCGGTATCGGAGACGGTGAATTGAATGTGATCTTTTTTGAGGGGATCGCGCTCAACGGATAGGCCGATAGTGCCGCCGTCCGGGGTGTATTTATAGGCATTGCTGATCAGGTTGATAAGCACTTGCAGCAGGCGGTAGTAATCTACGCGCATGCGCGGCAGTTCTGGCTCAATCTGCTCGACATAACGATGCTTACGGGCGTTGATCTGAACGATGACGGCATCGCGTACACCCTGAACAATGCGGTCAATGCTGACCGGGCTTTCTTCCAGCCGGAAAAGGCCGCTTTCGATTCGGCTCACATCTGCCAGATCGCCGACCAGTTTTTCCATACGATGCACGGTATCGCGTACACGATTGATGTAGACGACCTGCGATTCGGGCAGGTTATCATCTAGCAGCGCGAGATCGGCATAACCGAGAATGCTAGTCATGGGTACTTTTAGATCATGGGCGACAATGCCGACAAATTCACTTTTGGCGCGATCTGCGGCCTGCACGGCGGAATACAGGCGCGCATTCTCGATGGCGTTGGCGGCGCGGGCAGCGATGCGCTCAACAGTTTCCTGCTCGTCGGCAGTAAACACCCCTTCACGGCGCAGCACTATCATACCGATGACGCGCCGCTCTTTCACGATGGGCGCGAAGAGCAAGCCAAATTTGCCTTTGTTCGTGAGGCTTGATTTGCGGGATTCGGCTACTTCGGCGATTTGTGGGAACACCCGTTCCAGAAATATGGGCTGAGTTTCATCTGCGGAGAGGCCGTAATGGTAAACGGCGGGGAACTTGTTGTCCTGCATAATGCCGAGATGGCCGATTTCGGCATTGACTTGACGACAGGCGGAATCCACTGTGATCTGAAAGGCTTTCGCTGCATCCAGCGTTTCATTCAAGAGCAGATCAATGCGGCGAAGCTGTTGTAATTCCAGAATGCGCGCCGCTAATTTCTGGTCTGTGCCGATGAACAACTGTGCGTTATCAATGGCGAAGGCGGCCTGTGTGGCGAAGGCTTCCAGTGTTTGCAGCGTGGTTTCATCCATGAAGTGAACAGCCGAGCTGGTATCTGCATAAATTACGCCGAAAACCCGCCCCCGTACCCTTAAAGGCACGGCTATAATGCTGCGCAGCTTTTGATTGATGATGCTGTCGTTGGCGCCAAATCGGGGATCTTCGGCGGCATTGGTGGTGAATACCGCCTCGCCCTTTTCGAGAACAAAATAGACCACGCCGCGGCTGTATTTGAACTGTTCGTCGCTCAACGTTTGCTGGTCAAAATTACGCGCGGCTTTAACTGAAACATCGTCATGATCGTCGCGCAGCATTAGAAAGCCGCGTTCGGCGCCGGATAGGTGGATGATGGCATCCATGACCTGATCCAGCACTACCGGCAGATTGAGCGAAGTGCCTAGAGCGCGGCTGACCTCGTAGAGCGACTCAAAACGCTTGCGCTGGCGGGTAAGTTTGTATTCATCTTCGATTGCTTCAAGCAGCGCGTGCGTTTTTTCGATCTGGCGAATCAAGAACTGGTTATCTACCTGCCCGCTTTGTGCCTGTGCATGCAGCACGGAAAGCAAATGCCGTACATCAGCGATGTCTGCGACGGATACCTTGCCGGCAGGTTTATCGTCCGGCGTCATCAGGTTACCACCCGCCGATAGGCTTGAAAGTAGTCGCAATATTCAGTCAGGGGGCAGCGCTCACATTCTGGCGTGCGCGCATGGCAAATCTGGCGGCCATGCCAGACCAGATTGAGATGAAAAGGATAGTAATCTTTGGGCGGCACTATCGCTTCCATGACCGGATGGGCTTTATTGGCGCTGATGCCTTCTGGCAGGAAGCCGATGCGCTGGCCGACACGATGAACATGGGTATCTACGGGGAAGGCCGGGCGGTCAAGCGAGAAGCAGAGCACAATAGCGGCGGTTTTCGGACCAACGCCATCGAGCGAGGTGAGCCATTTCTTCGCTTCTTCAATGGTGAGATCGTTTAAGAAATCAATATTTAGTTCGCCGCGCTCTTGATAAATGCGCCGCAAAACGCCCTGAATACGCGGGCCTTTCTGATTGGCGAGGCCAGCGGTACGAATGGTTTCGATGATGTCTTCCTCAGGCGCGGTCATGACTGACTGCCAATCGGGATAACGAGCAGTGAGCGCCGCATACGCCCGATCGCGATTCAGATCCGTTGTGCTCTGGCTGAGGATGCAATCTATAAGCTCATCCAGCGGCGGTAAGGCCTGCCGCCAGTGGGGATAGCCGTAAAGGGCGAAAAGCGCCTGAGATACAGGCTCATATTTGGCCCTGCGCCGTTCAAAATCTGGAATGCTGTTGATGATTGCGTCGGTCATAGAAATTACTAACACAGGGTCGCCAATGAATATTAGATTGTACTCTGACTTTTAACCTGCAAGCATTGCGCCTAGATAGGTTGCTTGAGCAATTTGTGTGATTTCGCCGGTTTTTACATCCAACCGCCATGTGCCATCCTGTATCCGGCTGCGTAAGAGCAGGGCTTCGCCATCATCTGTCCAGCCTATTGGCCTGAGCGGTTCAGCCGTGGCTTCGCCCAACTGCTGCACTGTGCCAGAGGCGACATCGGCCAGTACGAAAATTGTTTCGATATTGTCTGCTGAAAGCTGTGCCAGCGCGTAGATGGCACGACTGCCGCCGGGCGCAATGGTCAGGTCGCCGCCCAGCGTAAAACCCGGACGCTCAAGGCCGGTGAGCACGTGCAGGCTGCCATTTGCCAGATCATAGGCGCGAATATCGAAGCCGCCGCTGCCTAAAACCATGCGCATGAACTGCCCATCACGAATGTCGCCACCGCAGTAGCAGGCCGCTTCACCGGGCAGCGAGACGGTATCGCCAGTGTCCAGATTGAGGGAGAACAGCGCGGCATACTGCTGGAAAGGCGTTATATCGGCGATGGTGTGCGGCTGGTAATCCATAAACAGGGTTTCGCCGTCGCTGCTGAAAGTGACCGGGTAGGCACGGATGCCGTCGCGCGGGCCGTCTCTAAAGACGACGCGCTTATTTTCGCCGTTCAAATGCGCGACCCACGTTTCAGTGATCAGGCTGTTCGGAGTGCCGACGGTGATCGTCCACGCGATTTGATCGCCTGTGGAGATCCAATCAAGGCGGCGGATTTCGGGCGGAAGGCTGATGAATGGATGGGGTTTGATGTCGCCGCGTTCGTTGATCTGCTGCACTTCGCCAGATTCGTCTACAAACAGCAGGCCTTCGGGGGTGACGAGAAAATTATCGCCATTTACGGTGACGCTGCTTTGCGCGCCGGTTAGTAAATTGATGAAATGTAACTCGGACGATGCGCCCTGCGTGATGAAGATTTCATGGGGCACGGGGCTGGTGCTTTGCGCGCTGGTGGGAAGCGAGAAGCATAGGAAGATGAAAAGTGTGAAGATGAAAGATAAGCCTGCTGCCATATACTGCGCCCTCAGAGGGAAGGACAGCAAACACCTTTTTTGGGTTGTGGAGTCATCACTAAAGGACGCCCCGCGGGGCGTTCCTCTGGACATACGGCGTAGGGTTAGAAGCTTGATTTTTCGTTTAATGTAAACCCGGCTGCGGCGCGTCATAAGGACGTTGACTCCAGCAGGCGAAGCAGCGCAGGTAAAGCCTGACCGGAAGGCGCGGCAATATGAACGTGAGCGATGCGGCTGATCTCGCTGATCTGCGGGTTAATTTCGATGATCATCGCGCCAGCACTACGGGCAGCAGCGGGCAAAAGCGAGGCTGGCGAAACCATTCCGCTGGTGCCGATGACCAGCAGCACATCCGCGCTGGCGCAGATTTCCCCGGCAAGCGAGATTTCGCGGGGCGGAAGCATTTCGTTGAACCAAACAACATCAGGGCGAAGGGGCGCGCCACAATGAGGGCAGGGCGGCGGTTTCAGGGACTCGATGCCGGTATAATCAATGGGCGTAGGGTTGCCTTTACAATCGGCGCTGCATTTGTTGGCGCTCAAACGGCCATGCAGACGGATGACATTCTTGCTACCGGCACGCTCATGCAGATCATCCACATTCTGGGTAATGATGCTGAAATCGGGATAGCGCGTCTCAAAGGCGGCGAGGGCGTAATGGCCGGGATTAGGCTGAATAGCGGCCAGATCTGCGCGGCGGGATTGATAGAACTGCCAGACTAATTCGGGATTGCGATGGAAGGCCTCAGGGGTAGCCAATTCGGTTGGATCGTACTGCGCCCAGAGGCCGGTTTGCGCCTCTCGAAAGGTGGGAATGCCGGATTCGCGGCTGACGCCAGCGCCAGTTAAGGCGGCGGGGGCGGCGCTATGACGCAGCAGGGCGGCGGCGTCTTGAAGGCCGCGCTGGTTGGTGGGGCTAGTTTCCATCGTGTATTCCAATGGCGGTGATGATCGCGCTGATTATAGCGTGAGGGCTTGCGGACGGCGCA
>JACSRP010000002.1 GCA_014879665.1 Anaerolineae bacterium
AGGCAGCGATCACCAGATCGCCGCATCCATCACCGTTGAAATCCCCTGCTTCCAGCGGTTTTCCGGTTAGTGATGCCCCCGCAGGTGAATCATAAAAGGTGAACTGACCGCGCTGGTCGATGTCGCCTAAATCCCATGCTCTGTCCCCAAGGTCATCAACAGTTTGTGCATTGCTCACGCCAGCAGCGTGACCTAAGCTGATCACCACAATCAGCAGCCCGATAGAAGCAATCAGCTTCAACCACCTGCCAACAAAATTTGTAATCAACATCAGCACATACCTCTCCACAAAACTCACGATGAAGCGTCCAATGCAGCCAGTGCGTCCTGTGCATCCGTGTAGAGCGGATTTGCCTGGAGCGCTCGATTGAAAGAAGCACGCGCTTCGGATACCTGTCCCTGAGCAGCGTAAACCTGTCCCTGCCAGAAATAAGTTTCTTCGACATACGCACCGCCGTTGTTTAAATTGGAACTTACAAGCGCTGTTACATCGCTGTAGCGTCCAACAGTGAAATACGCTTCGTATGGACCAAACTGGTACCACATCATCCGCCAGGGCAAATCAAATCGCCGTGCTTGATCGTATGCAATTGCAGCCTCTTCATAACGCTCCAGTGAGAGAAGAGTGGTTCCCATATTGAACCAGGCAAAGCCGTTCCGAGGTTCCCTGCGCACTTCGTCCTGTGCGGTTTCAAGGGCAAGTTCTGCTGCACGTACAAGGTCGCCACGTTCGCCCAAAATTTCGGCGACACGCCCCTCATTTTGAACTTCATACAAAACGATGAAACGTCGATTGAACTGCTGCCATGCGGTATCAAGCGCATCGTAGGATACAGCAATTCCCTCGCCATTCTGACCTGTACCCAGATAACTGTCATAAGCGAAAAACTGGCGCTGCGTGTCGTCGTATCCAACGATGGCACGGTAATGACCCAGCCAATCCTCACCTTCGGGTGCATAACCAATCGACACGATCACGGGAAAGCCGTTAGTGATAAAGGCGCGTATGAATTCAAGCGTTCCGCCCATACGTGTAAGCGCGCGAACACCCGTCTGTTCATTGACGAACTGCACCATTTCGCTGGGAGTGACGTTTTTGTCTTCTTCATCTGGCTTTAGAAACGAAGCCGCATAGACCTGATCCTCAGTCCAGCCAAAATAACTCAAACCCATCGTGATGGTTGCCGGTCCACAGTTGTTCCACGTCTGGAAGACACCACGCAATCCGTAGATTCGTGCTGACGTCGGCAGCGAAAAAGCACTTTCGACTGTTGCCGTCGGCACTACTTCAGGGGATGTCGTGGAGGGCATGAGGGTCGGCATCGCCGTAGCAGTCAGGGTGGGCAAAAGTGCGGACGTTAAAGTCGGCGCAAGTGTCGGTGTTGCGGTCGGACTTGTAGTCGGGGTTGGCGATGCAAGTGCAAAGCTCAATAAATCTTCTGGAGAAATTGCGCTGTTCTGAGGTAACGCGGTCGGAATGCGGGCATTCTCGTCCGCTCGATAAGGTAGAAACGACTCCATGAACGGCAGTACACCGATGATGCGCTGCTGCTGACCTGGACGCAGCACATTCTGGAAGA
>JACSRP010000001.1 GCA_014879665.1 Anaerolineae bacterium
GATTTATTGTATAGAGAAACCATCAAAACCTCATCAGTTTCGCAACTCGTTGACCGCGCAAAAACACGGTCGAGTTGCGACAGCTCAAATATCGTTGCAAAACCGCCGAAATTCACAGCTTTCACACTTAAAACGCGATTCTACCGGGGGTGGCATATATTCGTAGAGACGAATACGATCCATACTTTTTAACGTTTCCAACACCGAGTTGCGAAGCGGCCCGTCAATGGGCACAGATTCAAAGCGATGTAAGTCAATCAAGTAAATATAGCCGCGCTGCACCGGCAGGTTGAAGGCCTCTTCGACCATCATGCCGTATGCGCCAATCTGGATCAAGTGGTTATCGCGCGCCCGGCCAGTCAGTTTGTAATCTATGACGATGGCTTCGTGGGGTGTTAGCACGATCTCATCAATCATGCCGGAAAGCCCTAACCGGCGCGAAATGATGCGCACATCAAAATGACGTTCACCTTCGGAAATCTGGTAGGCGGTCAGCGTGCGCCGGGCGGCGCGCTCGCGTTCACGGTCATGGGCTTCGCTGCCCGCCTGCATTTTATAGGTGCGGGGGCGAATGCCGGGGGTGCAGGTTTCATAGTAAACCACGCGCGGGCAGTAAATGTATTGTTTTAAGAGCGTGACCGTCACTAATTCCTGATCGCGCTCAGGCTCAATCAGATGGGCTTCTTCATTCATCGGCAGATCGGGGAACATCGCTTTCGACCTCCAAATTCTCCAGCCCTTGCTCAAGGGTCAGGCGTTTTTGCCATGCCTTTTCATCAATGGGATATAAATGGATGGAAGCCGCGCCATCCGCGATAATATGGGTGATCCTTAGCATTAGTTCTTCCTGATGGGTACGGTTTAAGGCGCCGGAAAAGGCGCTGAACTGAATTCGATCCAGTCCATAATCAAGGCAGGCATCGGCAACTTTACTTCGCTGGCGATCATTGACGATGTCATAGACCAGCAAAATATGCATGCGGCGCTACCATTCGGCTCGATACGGCAGATAGGCATCGGTTTCCCCGCGCAGATGGGCCGCGAGGCGGCGCGCCTGCTTTTGAATGACCAGCGCGATCGGGAAACGAGCGCCGTCACAGCGCACGGTGGCTTGAAGGTGTTCCTTCATCTTCCCGGCAAAACTGCGGCGCACGTCGTCCTGCAAAAGCCCTAGCCCGGTCATTTCTACGGTGTAGCGCCGGTTGACCAGCCCGATCACCAGCCGATCTACGGCGATGCTGCGGAACTCTTCCATCATGTCCAACGTGAGGGACGGCTTGCCGGGGCGATCCGCGTGAATGTAGCCTCCGAACGAGTCCAGCCCGGCTAAATGCAGGGCATAGCCGACTCGCGTTCGCAGCACGCCGTAACCATAATTGAGCAGACTGTTGACCGGATCAACAGCGCCGCGCGTTGTCCGTTCTGTCCAACCGTACATTTCGGGAATCACGTTTCTGAGCGCTCCCCAATAACGCACAGCGGCGTTGGCTTCGAAGGCCATCAGATAAACGCGCAGATCGTCAAGCGACATCTCGCGCAGCCCATTCAGCTTATCGGCTTGA
>JACSRP010000197.1 GCA_014879665.1 Anaerolineae bacterium
AGTCAACCGACATATTCGGCTCGTCAACCGTGGTCTTCTGATCCTCGCCCGTTGAGTCAACCGACATATCTGGCTCGTCAACCGTAGTCTTCTGATCCTCGCCCGTTGAGTCAACCGACATATTCGGCTCGTCAATAGACATGCTGAATTCATCACCAGAAGACTTCTGGTCCTCGGCCCCCCGCAGCCCGGCAATATCGCTTTCCGCCTCGTTCTTTATCGCCTCAACCCCACCCCTCCGCTTGGATTTTTGCCGCGATGGGTCGTTCAGGTAGGTTTCACATAACGCGATAATATTTTGTAGCGCAGATGTTTTCGCTTCCGAAGACATCCCGCCGCTGTTTTTGTGATACGCCGCGACCGCCTTGTCAATCGGCTTAATATGATTGCGTAATCCTGGCGCTTTGGTTTTCTTTTTGAAAGCATCTAACGTCATCAATCGTTGAATTGTTGGCGAGGATGGGGTGAAGTCCGGGCTGCGCTGTATCGTTGAACACGCCGCGCAGCCGCAGCCAGCATCATGCGCTGTCGCCTCTGCCTTTCGCTGAACCTCTATCTCCCGCTGTGCAGATGCTCCCCCGCAGGTTGAACAGCCGCATCCCTGCCCATGGGAGCGCTGAATCAAGCGTATAGCCGCAGAATTCCCGATAGTTCGTTGCAGCTGCAAAAGCTGAACCGCCGGGTTACTGCCGTTTGATTCAATGTCAAAAGTTGGGTTGGAGGCGTTCACTTCGCTGGACTGCGTAGATTTGTGAACTTTCGCGCTGCTAGATGCTGGCGTAATAGAGCTTTTGGCAGTGGAAGTCTGGCGTGATTGACCGCTCATAACAAGCCTTGAAAAATAATGGATGCAATGTGATGCAATGTGATGTGATGTGATGTGACTATAGCATACTTAATACTGTTTCATACTTTAGCGTACAAATCGGTCTATGAATAAAAGTCGTCTATAAAAATAGATTCGGGTCTTAATACAAAATGACAGATCGTTATACCCTTCTCCCCCCCAATAGTTGGGGCAACCTGCAAGATAGGCCGTGTGTCTAGCCATCTTCTTATGAAGCCGACCTATAATGGACACAAATAGAGTCCTAAGAAATTTTCAAGGAGGCGAGTATGTGGCGTAGATTAAGTGCATTGGCCTTTATTGTGCTGCTGATGGGGTCTGCTTTTATGGCCTTACCCGCGCAGGCGCAAAATGGTGTCCCTTGGACGGGGCAATATTACAATAACCCGACACTTTCGGACCCCATCGCTTTACAGCGTACCGATACTGCCGTCGCTTTCAATTGGGGGCTAGGCTCACCTGCTGAGGGCGTAAACGCCGATTTCTTCTCCGTGCGTTGGGCGCAGGATGTGCACCTTCCAGCCGGCACCTACCGTTTCTTCGCGCTGGCCGACGACAACATTCGCGTAACTTTTAATTTCCACCAGACGGTCATTGACACCTTTGACAGCGGCGTAGTCGGTCAACTAGTCACCGCTGATATAGTCGTGCCCGTCAGCGACTCTTATCACATTCAGGTGGACTACGTTGAAGAAACCGGTGATGCTTATGCATTCGTAAGCTATGCCAATGCCGCCACCAACCCGCAGCCGAATTTCACCCCGCCGCTGCCCAATCCACAGCTTGTGAACCCCTGGACAGTGCAGTATTTCGCCAATACCGCCCTCTCTGGCGATCCAACCGCGATTTTGTCCGTTAGCACGCCCAACCATAACTGGGGCACTGGCCAGCCAGTCGGCTCGATCCCTGCGGATAACTGGTCAGCGCGCTTCACCAGCGTACAAACGCTGGCCGCTGGCACTTATACCGCCTCACTGCATATGGATGACGGAGCGCGCCTGTTCGTCAACGGGCAGCTTTTGATTAACCAGTTCGGGGCAGCCACCGGCCAGACCTATAACGCGACCTTTAACCTGCCTGCAGGTTCGAATACCTTCCAGATTGACTTTGTGGAATTTGGCGGGAACGCCTTCCTCGAATTTGCACTCACGCAGGCAGGGCAGCCCGCCCCGATCCCGGTGCCGCCGCCTTCCGACGTGAACGTGTTCAGCACCGCGACGGTGACCGCCTACCGTTTGAATGTTCGTACTGCGCCAGATCCGCAGGCTCAAATCATCACCCGTATTAATCGCAACGAAACCTTCCCGGTCACTGGCCGCAGCGCCGATGGCCTCTGGTTCCAACTATTGGTCAATAATCAGCTAGGCTGGTCATCGCGGGCATTCCTGTTCGTCCCCAATGAAGGCTCAGTGCCTATCGTGGGCGCGCCGCCGGTGAACCCTGACCCCACAACACCCCCATCAACATCGTTCATCGTCACCGCCTCGCCTTATACCGTGAATATTCGTTCCGGCCCCGGCACCCAGTATGGCCGCATCGGTCAGATTCCGGTCAATAGAACTGCCGAAGTGGTAGGACGAAATAGTGATGCGACATGGTGGAATATCAACTACAATGGTATTGTCGGCTGGGTCACTGCGGAATATGCAGCGATGCAGGCCGGCGTGAATATTAACGCCATTCCTATCACAGGTTAAACGCCAATGCCTGATCGCCATCTCGCCCGTTGGGTTAAGATGATCGCCCTGCCAGCAGTCGTATTGCTGCTGGCAGGGTTCTGGTTATTCAGCGCCGCTTTTGCCCAGCAAACGCCAACACCCGATACGCCGCGCCCAACCTCGCCCTTCGATCTCAATCTTCCGCCTACACAGCCATTGTTCACCACGCCCACCGCGCCGCCCAGCCTGACCGGCGTAAATGGCTACGCCGAGCGTGGCGCTGTCGCCATCCGTTCCGGCCCCGGCCTTGGCTATCCCCGCATTAGCGCGCTTCAACAAGGGCAGTCCATAGACATCCTTGGCTACAATGGCTATGATCTGGATCGTCCATGTTCGGCGAATTTTGCCGCTGATCTGGATATGTGGGTGATGGTCTCTTACCCCTATCGCAGCGGATATGGCTGGATGGCGCGCTGCGCTCTGCGTATTCACGGGGAATTTAACATGCAGCGCATGCTAATTGATTCGCCGCCCGAAGGCGCGCCTTTACCCACAGGTTTCCCGGTGACGCCGCTGCCCCGTTAACAAGGTGTGGGTTACGTTGTCTGTGATTATTCGTCGTTCGCCCTCCCTGAAATGGGGGCGGTTAATAATAGTGAGCTATGCCGGGGCAAGGCGCGCCTTGCCTTTATCCATGCTTATTTTTGCGCTTTTATTAAGCGGCTGCGGCGCGACGGTTGTCCCGGTTATTCCGACCTCGCAGCCCTCTCATACGCCCACCTTAACCGGAGCGCCTACGCGCACATCGGGGCATGATGCAACCCCCAGTGTGACGCCAACCCCTGAACCGGTCACACCCACTGGTGGGCCATCGCCCACGCCGCTTTTCGGCGCGCCAAGTACCTCGTTGGCTGTGTTGCCAACTACCACGCTGGCGCTCAATCCGAATGCGCCGCGCATCGAATTTTTTACCACCGACCAGCTTTCTGTGGCGCCGGGCGATACGCTCACCCTGTACTGGTCAACGCGCAATACCACCAGCGCCAATATCTATCGGCTGGAGCGGGGCGTTCGCAACCAGTTATGGCGCGTAGCCGCCGATGGCAGCCTTTCCGTGCCTACCCGTTCGAGTGATCGCGGAACCGTTGAATTTCTATTGAGCGTGGGCGATGGTTCGCAAACGGCAGAGCAGGTGCTAACTGTGCCGGTGGCCTGCCCTGATACGTGGTTCTTCGGGCCTTCACCCAATGATTGCCCGTCCGGCCCCGCGCGTGAAACCATCCTCATCGAGCAGCCGTTCGAGCGTGGGCGCATGATTTACGTCCAGGAAAGCAATTTAATCTATGCGCTCTTCAATGATGGGTTTACGCCGTCATGGATAGTGCTGGAAAATCGCTATAACCCGGCGACTGATGCTGAAAACGAACCCGGATTTGTGCCGCCAGAAGGCCTCTATCAGCCTGTCCGTCAGCTTGGCTTCGTGTGGCGCGGCAACGATGTGGTACGTAACCGGCTAGGCTTAGGCATCCAGCCGGACTCCAACGTGCAGGGCTTTATCCAGTCGGCAAACACCGCAGATGGCGATACCACGCTCTATATCGCCAGTTCAGACGGCTCAGTATTGCAGCTTCTCCCTGAAGGCAGCCAATGGCAAATTATCACCCCGCCGTAACGACATTTGCACAGATTCGCGTTCTCCGCACCCTCGCATCCGTAATCGAATAACGCATGTGAGGATAATCCCGCCTGCTATCTTTCCTCCCCTCTCTGCGCGCCAACAGGGGAATGAGGGGGAGGTTCGTAGGGACAAGGCATGCCTTGTCCGCCGTGTAAACCATCGCTTTCCTAACCCCGTTCACGGGGCGCAGCTTTAACCTTCGGCAGCAGTGGCCGCCTATATCCAACATATGCATAAGAATCAAAAAGAGGGCATCCCGTAGGATAACCCTCCTTGATTGTCTAACCTGTGAAACGAGCGTCTTAGCGCAAGCGGCTGGCCAGATCGCCAAGGCTGTTGCGAACGCTTCCATCCACCACTTTGTCTTCCGAGCGCACAATCAGGCCGCCCAGAATATTCGGGTCAACGCTGTAGCTCACGTCGCTCGCGCCAACTTCCTTCTTCACCTTGCTCTTTTCAGCATCGGTCAAAGGCATCGCGCTCACCACTTCAACATTGCCAGACATACTCAGCGCGCCCTGCGGCACCTTGGCGAAGAAGTCGCTGACCAGCGCTTGCTGGCGCTTCTCATCCAAACCAGTACCGATCAGGCGTTCGGCCATTGCAACCGAGATAGCGGCCACCTGGCCGCGCAGGTCTGCGAGGCGACGGTGCATCTCTTCTTCAGCGCGTTCGCGGGCTTCAGCACGTACCTGCTCTGCATCCGTTTGAGCAGTCGCGGCAGCCTGCTTTGCCACTTCATCACCACGTACCCGCGCTTCTTCAACCAGATTGGCTGCCTGGCGCTTGGCATCGTCAATGATCTTTGCGGCATCGGTTTCAGCGTTGCGGCGAGCGTTCGCGGCAGCGGCAGCGTCTTCAAGCCCCTTCTGGATCTTTGCGCCGCGGCTGTCCAGCATGTTTACCAGCGGGCGCCACATCACAACCGTCAGCAGCGTGAATAGCAGCAGAAAGTTGACAATTTGCGCCAGCAGGAAACCGGCATTGATGCCCAGCGGAGTCAATGGGTTGGTGGCTTCTTCTACAGCCGCCTCGCCTTCAGCGGTTACTGCTGCTTCGGTAGCGTGTGTGCCACCTTCAGTTGCAGCTTCAGTCGCCTCTTGCGCGCTTACGCCCCATGCAAATGCGAAGGTTGCCAGAAGGGCCAGCAGCACAAAAAGGATTGCTTTGCGATTCATGTGTTTCATCCCTATCTATCTCCTCGTCCGGCCAATTAAAGCACGAACAGGATAACGAGGGCGACCACCAGCGCATAAATGGCGACGGCTTCAGTGAACACGATACCGAGGATCATGTTCGTCTGAATCTGGCCAGCGGCATCAGGATTGCGGCCGATGGCTTGCAATGCGCCTTGTACCAGCAAACCAATGCCGATACCGGGGCCGAACGCGCCCACCATTGCTAGTCCTGCGCCAATGGCCTTCAGTCCTACTTCGATCGATCCTTCCATTGTGATTTATCCTTTGTTTTTCGTCGTCGTTTTGAATGTTTGCTATACGTAATTTGTAAACTAGATTTATGTCAACTCGGGCAGTTCGGCAACCATGCCGTCTCCGAGTTCCTCTCCATGCCCGTGACCATCACCATGATCGTCATCGTGCCCATGTCCCTGCATCGCCTGAGCGCTGAATACAATCGTCAGAATGGCGAACACGAACGCTTGAATGGTGGTCACGATAACTTCCAGACCGTAGAACACGATCGGCAGAAGGAATGCCACAAGGAAGGACATAACCGCCAGCAAAATACCACCTGCGAACATATTACCGAAAAGACGGAAGGCAAGACTGATAATCTTACCCAGTTCAGAAATGATTTCGAACAAGCCTACGACGAAATCAACGCCGCCAATAGGATTCTTCTTGATATTTCCGAGCGCGCGCAGGTTGATGAACTTCTGGAAATAATTCGGGCCAAGCGATGCGACGCCGAATATCTGCACTGCCGCCACCGCCACCAGCGCGAGGCCAATGGTCAGGTTCATATCGGTTGCGGCGCCGCGAAGAAATGGCGTCACCACTTGAATATACGGCACAACCCCGCCGCGAAGTTGATCCGCGGTGATCGCCAGTGTCGCATGTGGGTAAACCGACTCGGCAGCGTGTAACTGTGCTTGTGTAATCGCCGCGGCCTGCGCGCTGTCATCTGCCAGAGGCGCGGCCTCCAGATGTGCTATTTCTGCGGCAAGCGCATCAGCGGCGGTATTCAACGATTCCTGTGAAGGCTTCAGTAAATCAGCATGCAGCAAATATTCGTGGCATGCATGATACGAGTCTTCAGTTGCCGCAACTCCGGCGTCTAGTAATTGATTCACGTGCAGCTGAAACGCATTGCCGCCAATTTGAACCGTAGGATAGCCATTAGTACCCGGGTGGGCGCAGTGCATCAGCCCTACCGTTTCAACGCCGGGGAATAATTTCATCCAGTTTGCGGCCAGCAGAAATACGAAAACAGTGGCAGCCAGCGGGAACAGCCATTTGCGTGCCAGCGGCTTGTGTCCGGCGAAGTTTTTGGTCTGATTGTAAACAAATTCGCCGAGCATTTCAGCCAGTGCCTGAAAACGACCGGGTACTTCCTGTCGCCAGCCTTTGGATGCACGCCATGCGAAAAACACGAAAATCAGAACCAGAACATCGGCCACCAGCGTCGCTACCAACGTGTTGGTGATGTTGAAATCCTGGCTGGGCAGCGCGCCGTTATACGCTTCGCCCGGCACTTGAATCACCGGCAAAGCCACAGCGATACCGGCAGCCGGCAGCACACCACAGGTGATCGCCGCGCACGCCAGCATGACTCCCGCCAGAATCAGCAGGATTAATCCGCCGCGACGGGTCGCGTTCATAGTCGCGCTCCTTTAACTCTGTAACCCAATCGTTGTCTCAAAGGTTATTCCTCCTTTGTCTGCGCAGAGTTTTTTGGTTTCGTTTTATTGGTGGCAGGCGGCGGTTGGATCATTTTGACCGCACTAAGCGCAACCCGCACCATTAAAAACAGGCTAAATGGGATACTAAGCAGCAGCAGCCCGATAGTAAATGGCCCTTTTTGGCCAAAATGTGCATCCAGCGCTAATCCGATAAGCAGTGCCCCTATCACGATGACTAGGGTGAAGCATCCGGATTGCGCCGCAACGGCTGCTAAAGTTAGGTTCTTGACTCTATTAGGCGGAGGGTTACTCATCGCGCCTTCCCCACTGTTGAGAATTTTATCACAATCAACTTGGGATTTTCAAATACAATCTTTATCAATATTCGCCGCAAGTAAGCTAGTAGACATATTATGAGGAGCGCAGCATGCTGCGCTCCTCAGTAAAACCCGACGTAAAACTCGTATGCTACAGGTTAGCAAACAGCATTTGCGCCCCTTGCAGCACCCAGTTGAAGACCGGCTGCACAGCAAATGTTCCCAGCAGCACCACCACCAGCGAAACCACGCCCATCGTCCAGCCATAAACTGGTGAAATGCTGATCGGCTTATCGGCATCTTCGCTCTTATCTACGTACATCACCTTAATCACGGTCAGGTAGTAGTAAAGCGCGACAATGGACATCAAAATGCCAAACAGCGCCAGCCATGTCAAACCGCTTTCGACAGCCGCCTGAAACAGGAAGTACTTGCCGAAGAAGCCGGCTGCCGGTGGCACGCCTGCCAGCGAAAGCAGTCCAATGGTCAGCAGCAGCGCCATCCACGGGCTGCGCTGGCTTAAGCCTGCAAGGTCTTTAATATCTTCCTTGCCAGTGGCATTCGTGAACATGATCACCACGCCGAATGCCAGCAGATTCGTGAAGGTATACATCAACATATAGTAGGTAATACCCGCAACGGCCGTCTCGCGGCCATCACCTGCCAGCGCCGCCACGCCAATCAACGTATACCCGGCCTGTGCAATAGATGAATAGGCCAGCAACCGCTTGATGTTCTTCTGTGCCAGCGCCAGCACGTTACCCACAATCATAGATAGTATCGCCAGCGCCGTCGCCAGATTTGTCCAGAACATCTGCACTTCCGCGCCGTTAATCACCACGGCCGAAGGGAATGCGGTGAGGGCAAACCGGATGAGCAGGGCGAAACTTGCCGCCTTGCTGGCGACGCTCAGATAAGCCGTTACTGGTGTCGGGGCGCCTTCGTAAACGTCCGGCGTCCAGAAGTGGAAAGGCGCAGCGCTGATCTTGAAGCCAAAGCCCACCACAATTAGCGCAATTGCGATCAAAATTGGGAGCAGGTTCACCTGAAATGCGTCGGTTTGCATGTATTCAGCAATCGCATACAGGTTGGTATGACCCGTGAACCCGTACATCAAGCTGAAGCCATACAGCATAATTGCCGAGGCGAACGAGCCATACAGGAAGTATTTCATACCGCTTTCAGAAGAGCGCTTGTCATCACGGTGGAAGGCGGCCAGCACGTACAAGGGGATAGTCAGCGTTTCCAGACCGAGGAACACGATGATCAAATCCGCCGCGCCAGTGATCAAGCACGCGCCAAGCGTAGCCACCACCAGCACCAGATAAAACTCGCCCCGCCGGTTTAGCCCTTCAACATCAATGGTGATTAGCGCAGTAATCCCCGCGCCGATGATTACCATGGATGAGAATACCCATGTCAGAATGTCGAAACGGATCATCCCGCCCCAGTACAGGCCTTCAGTATCCGCATTCGGCATCCAGAAAATTAGCATCAATGCGACCGTGCCGAACAAACAGGCCGCCGTCACCAGCGCGATATTCCGACGCTGGCTTTCCGGCAGGATCAAATCGAGCGCCAGCACTAAAATGGCGGTGATTGTCAGCCCGACGATTGGCGCTATTGTTGGCAAACTTTGCAGAAAATCAAAGGGTTCCACGCTCAACCCCCTCCTAAAAGCGTTAAGACCGGTTGGATGCCGGTTTGCAGCATCGGTGCCATCACCGCAGGCACTAAACCTAAGATAAGCAGCGGCGCCCCAAGGAACACCAGAACAAATCGCTCACGCACAGTAATATCGCCAACATCCGGGAACTTAGCGCGATCAAACTCGCCAAAGAAAACTTGCGAAATCACCCGCAGCACATAAGCCGCCGTAATCACAATACCTATCGCGGCAAGAATGACGATGATCGAATAGTAGTTCGACAGCGTAAAGTTGCCGATGGACAAGCTAATATCTGGCGACGCCTGAAACATACCGGTGAAAATCGTGAATTCGGCGATGAACCCGCTTAACCCCGGCATTCCCATACTGGTTAAGCCGCCAATGATGAAGGCGAAGCCAACCCACGGCATCACTTTCATGAAGCCGCCCAAACTCGGAATATCTCTCGT